>NZ_MOMD01000070.1:0-31822 GCF_001983015.1 Frankia sp. CcI156 | reverse complement strand
TTGATTATACCAGCGTGGCCGGTATAACCGTTGCGGTCCGTGCCGGATTCCCCTGTCGCCTGAAGGCGACAGTCCCCTCCGGAGGTCATTGATGGGTGAGCCGGGCCTTGCTCTCCTGGATCGGGCAGAGCCGTCTCGATCGTCGCGACCAGATCGAGGCGGACCATCAGGTCCCGGGCCACCGGCAGAGCACCGAGCAGCTTCTCCAGGCGCGGGGGCCCATAGCCCACCCGGACGGCGGTCGCCAGCACCCTCCGAACCGTCCCAGGCCGGACACACCACGCACCAGGGAAATCATCATCCTGGCGGATCAAGAAATCACACGGTCAGCACACCACACGAACGYGCGGAGTACGGGCTTACCGAGCGGTGGATGCGCAGGCGCGGTGCGACGCGCTGCGAGCACGTCCGAAGGAACGCAAACTCGTCGCGTCGGCCGCGCTGCACGACGCGGTCAATGCCGGCCTGGCCGAGAAATGGTCTCCGAAGTAGATCAGTGAGAGGCTGAAGAAGGACTTCCCTGACGACGAGGGCATGCGCGTGTCGCACGAGACGATCTACGAGTGCCTATACCTCCAGGCCCGCGGCGAGCTTCGGACCGAGCTGAAGATTGCTTTGCGCAAGGGCCGGACGAGGHGGGTGAACCGATCGCGCAGACCGTGACCAGGGGAAAGATCCCGGACATGGTMGACATCAGCGAGCGGCCGAAGGAGGCCGAGGATCGAGCCGTGCCCGGCTTCTGGGAGGGTGACCTGATCATCGGTAAGGGGAACAGGTCCCAGATCGCCACGCTCGTCGAGCGTACCACCCGGTTCGTGATGCTGGTGCGTATCCCCTCTGACCGCACCGCCGAACGTGTCGCTTACCTRCTCGCGAAGAAGATGGGAACCCTCCCTGAGTTCCTTCGCAACAGCGTGACGTGGGACCAGGGGAAGGAGATGGCCCGCCACGCGGAGTTCACGGTCCGGACCGGTATCCCCGTGTATTTTTGTGACCCGCACTCGCCCTGGCAGCGCGGTTCCAACGAGAACACCAACGGTCTGTTACACCAGTACTTCCCGAAGGGCRCCGACCCGTCCTTGCACACACAGGACGAGCTTAATAAGCTGGCCGCCCAGCTGAATGGAAGGYCACGGCAGACGCTTGGCTGGTTGAAGCCGATAGAAGTTTTCAACGAGCTGCTAGAAAGTCACGCGTCGCTTTGGCCATTTGATTCCACTCGTCAGGTTGTCAGGCAGGCGAACGGTGCCTGATGCGGCAGTAGTTCCCAGAATCACAATTCACTCCCCGGGAAGTTCCACTATGTTCCCTCTCATGGGTTCGTCTGGCGCAGATGGCGGTACCCCGCGCAGCGGCGTGGTGGGCGGGTCGATCATGTTTCTCGCTTTCTTGTCCGAACTCGCGATGCTGGGCACTTTGGCGGGTGCCGGACTCGATCTCGCCTCGTCAGCCGTCGCCGGTGTTGCCTTGGCGGTCCTGCTGCCGCTGATGGCGGCCGTCGTCTGGGGAGTGTGGCTCGCCCCCGCGTSACGACGTCGGCTTCGCGGGCCGGCGCTGCTGATGGTGAAGATCCTCCTGTTCTGTCTGACCGCGATCGCCACGGCGCTGGCTGGGCATCGCGTCTGGGCAGTGGTGTTCGCGGTCACAGCGATCGCCGCGACGGCCGGTGGTCACCGCATCGACAGCCGAACCCAGGCGCGGTGAAGGTCACGCCTTTTCGGCGGCCTGCCTAAGCGCCGTGAGCCAGTCATTCAGCCCGCTGCGGAGTTTCGTGCTGCTGAAGATGAGGCCGAGGAAGGGCATAGACATCGATTCCATGCTCGTGACCCGCACCGTACCGTCCGGTGTCCGTTCGAGAACGTTGCGGTGAACGGCCTTGATGCCGGCGGAGACCCCACTCCAGGTGATCTCGTGGAGTGGATCGACGACCGCCAGGGTCGAGCGGACCCGTGACTTCCCGTTGACCCAGATGAAGGATGTGTCGACGGCCACCCCGCCGTGAACCTGCACGTCCCGGACGGCGGGGTTCCACGCCGGCCACCGGTCTATCTCGCTGATCAGCCGCCATACCTTCTCGGTCGGCGCGGCCACGGAGATCTCCGCCGCGGCCTTTACCGGCGCCTTTTCGTCGAGCACGCGCTTCTTGGCATATTCTTCGTGAAGCTCGGCGATGCCGGGCCCGCGGTAGAGCAGATTCGATGTCATACCCGCTCCCTCGGTCGTTCGACCTGGTTGTCGTCGGTGGTTGCTAACGCCGTTAGCCGACGCTAGCCAACAACGTTGGTGACGGTCAAGGGGCGTGCGGAAGGTCACCGGTCCGGGGCGTCGCGGAGCAACAGCAGGTAGGGGCTACCGAGGGGGRTGGCTCCGTGACCTCAGTGTTCGTCCCAGTGACCTCAACTCCAGGCCTGTCAGTGGCGCATCCCCACTCGGCCCGCACGCGCCGCGCCACCCGGCGCCTCGACGACCCGGTCGACCCGGTAGATCGTCACCTTGGTCGGACCGGCGCCGAACGAAGCCACCTTGACGCCATGGGCCAGCGCGTCGGCCAGCAACGGGAGCCGGTGCAACGTCGCCGGTTCGGCCATCCAGGCGTCGAGGATGACGTAGTCGACGTCGCGCCAGCCGTTCGGGAGGCTCGCCCGTACGGCCTGGTCGTTGATCTTCCAGTGCCAGATCGGCCTGGTACCTCCGCGTAGCAGGTCGAGCCACGCGTAATCGTTCGTGATCGTCACTCGGCCAGGGGGGACGTGGCCGAGGTACCAGGCGGACGCCTCCCGGCTCGGGAGACTGTCGTCCCGGGAGGTCGCGTCGACCAGGACCGGTCCCCACTGCCACGACAGCACCGCCAGCCCGGCCACGACCACCGAGGCCACCGCCGCGAGGCGAAGACGGGCGGTTGTGGTGGCAGGCCCGGGCCGGGGATGAAGGTGGTCGGCCAACCCCGCTACGCAGAGTGCGGCGAACGGCAGCATCCCGACGACGTACGGGTACGGCAGGTACCCCTCCCGGAGCAGGAGCAGTGCCTGGCTCACCAGCAGCACGCTCGGCACCCGAAGCCGAGGCACCAGCAGCCCGGCGATCGCCGCCACGAGGCCGGCGGCGAGCAGGATCGCATCGAGCCCGAGCCAGAAGCCGACCAGGTTCCACGCCGAACTGCCGCGGTCGARCACACTGCCGCTGGACTGCCGGGTGAACAGCTGGAACTCGACCGCCCGGCGCAGCTGGTGCAGCTCGCCACGAGCGGCTGCGAACACCACGAACGCCCCGGGGCCCGCCACGGCCGCGGCGGCGAATCCGAGGCTCGCGGCGCGTAGGTTGCGCCGCCGGTGATTGATCCACACCATCAGGTAGACACCGGGCAGGAACACCAGAGCGGATTCCTTGGACCAGAACGCGACGCTTACCGCGAGTCCCGCCAGTACGGCAGTCCRCACTCGCCGTCTGGGCGCCGCAGCCATGACCAACGCCGCTAACAGCCACATCACCATGATGTTGTCGAGGAACACCATCCGCTGGAACCAGAGCGCCAGCGGTGACAGCGAGAAYAGCGCGACGGCCGTCACCGCGTACGGTCGGCGCACGTCCAGCCGGCGGGCGAACAAGTAGACCAGGACACAGCTCGCGACGTGCACCCAGAGCATGAACTCGCGCGCGGCGCTCACGCCGGTAGCGCCGCGGCCGAAGGCGTCGGTCACCCAGGCGTACGCCGCGATCTGGGCCCAGCCGCCGAAAGGATGATCATACCAGTAGGTGTAGTGCGCCAGTCGGCCCCAGTACCGCAGGGCGTAGGCCTGCGCGGCATAGGTGCCCTCGTCCTCGTTGAACCGGCCGGGCCAGCCGTCGAGGTTCACCGCGTGGACCAGGGCACAGGCGACGACGGCTGCGCCCACGGCGAGAACGACCATGGTGCGACGGCTGCCGCGACGGCTGCCGCGACGGTGACGGGCCGCCGGACCCGGCTGGCCGGCCGACTCCGGAACGCTCCTCGCGGCGGTCAGCAGGCGACCCTCCCGGCGAGCAGGCTCGCCCGGAAGGCGGCGAGGTCGGCCTCCGAGTCGTCGTACCGCCAGTCACCCTTCACGCCGTCCTTGATGTTCATCGCCGTCCAGACGAACCCCACCACCTGGGGGTGGCTCTGCAGCCAACTGCCGAACGAGGCGATCCAGCTGGTCTTGTACTGGTCCCGCTGGGCGCCCACCTCGGTCAGCAGGACCGGCTTGGTCGACAGCGCGGCCAGTTGGGCCATGGACGGGTCGTACGTCTGCGCGGCGGAGCTCTCCTGCACGCCGTACCCTGTCAGACCCATCAGGTCGACCCACTTGTCGCCGGGGTAGTACTCGGCCAGCGGCGTTCCCGACGTCCCGCGGAGCACGTTCGGCGACCACACCCACAGCGCGTTCRTGACGCCGGCGTCTCGGAAGATGCCGACCACGTGCTGCCACGCCGCCACGAACAGCGCCGGGGTGTTCGAGCCGACCGACGCCCACGGGTACCAGTAGCCGTTCATCTCGTGGGCGAACCGGATCAGGACGGGGCGTCCGTACTTCTTCACTACCATCGCGATGGCCCGGTAGTGGTCATCCCACCGGCCCTCGATGGTCTTGTCGAGCGTGAAGTCGCTCTGGTTGACCCCCTTGTCCGGGTTCCACGGCTCGACCGTCACGATCGGTGTCACCGGCACCGCGCCGAGTACCGTCGGGTCCAGGCCGTGGGTCACGGAGACGAAGAACTGGGCCATCGCCGGCGGRCAGGCCGTCGTGCGTGCAACCTCGCCCAGCGACGCCTGGCTGATGCCGGGCACCGTGACGCCGAACTGCGGACGGGTCCTGAACACGGTTTCGACGGCCGCCCGCGGCGGAGCCGAGCCGCCGCGGGCGGYGCCGCTCGGGGATGCGGGTTTCAGCGACGGGCCGTCGCCGGGGGAGCTGCAGGCGAAAACCAGTACGCTCGCCGCCATCATCAGGCAGACGGCAGACCGCCGTCGCATCAGCGCCTCCCCACCAGGTACCTCGGCCGTCTGGCTGGTACGTCCGCCAAACAATGACTGAAAAGTGTACAGAAGTCCTGAAATACGGCCATGGCGCATCTCGTTCGCGAGGCTACCCGGTGCCCGGATTCCACCGGGACCGAAGTCAGGAACGCGGTGTGCCCGCGGTCTGGCTTGACTGGAGCCGCGGTCCCCGCAACGGCAGCTGTACCTTGGTGACCAGCGCGTGTTCGAGCGCCGGCCCGAGCATGACCGCTGCCGTGTTCGTGATGTGGGAGTCGTCGCGGTACAGCAGCACGCTGCCCCGTACGGCCGGGCAGGGCCCGGTCCCCGGGCACAGGATGACGTTCAGGTCGACCGCGCTGACCGCTGGTTCGCGGCCCTCGACGACCGCCTGCAGCAGCGGGTCGCGGGGCAGTCCGGAATCCCGCGGGAACGAGCACGACCGCCAGTTGTCGATTGCGCCGGAAATACACGCCGGAATGTCTCCCGGTGGATTCGGGGTGTCGACGATGTAGACCAGCGGAGCACCCAGGGACGCGAGCCGTGCGATCGTGTTCCGCCATCCMGCCACAACCTTTTCTTCGTCGCCGGTGTACCGGTTGTACGTACTCAGGAAGATCGYGTCTGGCTTTGGTTCCGCGGCGAGCCGGCGAAACGTGTTCTCCCGCCAGGTGTCGCACTCGGTGAACTCCCGGCCGAGCTGCTCGCTGCGGACCGAGATGGCGGGTAACGGACAGCCGACCTTGGTCAGCACCTCCACCGACCAGTCGCTGCCGCGGGCCACGTGGTAGACCGCCCCGAACCACTGGGCGGCGTGCGAGTCCCCCAACAGGACCACCCGGCCGGTGGCGCCGTCGGTGTTCAGCTGGCAGGGCGGGCTCGTGGTCTGGCGGGGACTTGCCATGCAGCCCTCCGGAAGCCGCGGCAGGTCGTCGTACGCGGACCAGGGGGCGGGCGTCACCGGGCCGCTCAACAGGCCGCCGGGTTGGTCGAACGGGTCACGCACCACCGTGGCCGCGGGCAGGTGTGGCAGCACCGCCACCGCGTCCCGGTCACCGCCCCGCATCCGCTGCAACGCATCGGTGCCGACCAGCATGCCGGTGGCGGCCGGCAGCAACGTCGCGGTGACGGCGATCGCGAGGCCACGACGCCAGCCCGACGCCGCGACCGCCGAGAGCCGCACCGGACGCTCGACCAGCCGCGCCGACAGCTCGGCCGGCACTGCACAGGCCGCGACCACTGCCGTGCGCGTCTGCCAGCTCAGGTCTCCCACCCGCGCCTCGACCAGGACGAGCACGGCCCAGTGCCACAGGTACAGGCTGTACGACCGGCTTCCGATGACGGTCAGCACCCTGGTCCCCAACAACCGGCCCGCACCCGCCCGGAGGCTGCGGTGTCCCGGGCGGACGCCGGTACCCGCCGCGATGACCGCTGCYGCGCCGAAGGTGGGCAACAAGGCCGCCGTGCCCGGGTAGACCGTCACGCTGTCGTAGCTGACGACGGCGGTCACCACCGCCACGCACCCCGCCCAGCCGAGCACGATCCTTAACCCGGTGACGGTGCGGCCGCGGTCGAGTCTGGCGAGCGCCGGCGTGGCGAAGGCGACCAGCGCACCGACGCCGAACTGCCACGCCCGGGTCGGCGAGCTCAGGTAGGCGACCGGCGTCTCCACCAGGGTCCAGTGCAGCGACAGCGTCAACGACAGGGCGACGAGCCCGAGCGTGACCGGGACCGCGACGGCGGCCAGCGACATCGTGACGCGCCGGGCGAACAGCACGACGAGCAGCAGGAGCAGCGGCCAGACGAGGTAGAACTGCTCCTCCACGCTGAGCGACCAGAAGTGCAGCACCGGACTGGGATCCCGACCGCTGGCGAGGTAGTCGGTCTGGTTCGAGATGAACCGCCAGTTGACCAGGTAGACCGAGGCCGCCGCGACGTCGTGCACCGTCTCCGCCTGGCGCAGCGKCGGCATCGTCAGCCAGCTCGCCACGGTGACGAACACCAGGACGACGCAGGCCGCCGGCAGGATGCGCCTGGCCCGGCGCGCGTAGAATCCCGCCAGGCTTATCCGACCGGTGACCTCGGCCTCCCGCACGARCAGGCTGGTGATGAGGAACCCCGAGACGACGAAGAACACGTCGACCCCGACGAACCCGCCAGCGGCGTGGGGGACCTGACCGTGGTAACACAGCACGGGCAGCACAGCCAGGGCGCGTAGCCCTTCGATGTCGGGGCGGAAGCCGAGCCGTTCCTCGATCCGCACCAGACCCGGGTGGGGYCGCCGCAGCGGCACGGTGACCGCGCCGTCCGTCGTCCTCATGGTCCTCATGCTCCTCAGGCCGACCGTTCCCACGGTCCGCCCGGCCTGATCAGTGCCATAGCACGGTCGGGTCGACCCAGCCGGTGGCCAGCAACGCGATGACCGCCAGGCCGACGGTGATCGCCAGCCCGTCGGGCCAGCGCAGGTGCTCGGAGGCCGGGAAGTCCAGATCGTCGTCGTGACGTTCCACGTCGCTTCACCCCTGGCGCAGGGCCGCGCTGGCGGGTGGAGCGCCGTGCGAGGGCGAGACCGGAGCGCTGTGAGCCGGAGCGCTGTGAGCCGGCGCGCTGTGAGCCGGCGGACCGCCGGTCCATGCCCGGACCACGGAGTCGGGCTGAGACTGCCTGGCGCGGTGCCGGCTGCGTGYCGGCCGGTCGCCGCGTCCCACGAGCAGGCGGCTCAGGTCGAACAGGAGCGGGACGCTCAGATAGCTGTGGCCGAGCTGAAACAGAATCACGAGCCAAAAGTTTCCCCAGCCGAACCTCCAGACGTCGAGACCGATGCCGGTCCATGTCGCGCACGTCGTCAGCAGTAGCCAGCAGAAGGCGGTCCGAACCACGCCGCGGACCATCKGGTTCCCCCTTTTGCGCACGGAGCCGGTCRCCACCCAGGATGCCGTGCGACCACGCACCATGTGCAGGATCGCGACAGCGTGGCAGAAGCTGTACACAAGTTGCACCCGCAGCACTTCGAAACGCCATCGACCGCGGCTGGTGGCCGGGAGCAGGACCAGCCACACCCAGGCGGCGGCCAGGAAGGGCAGGAAATTATAGGGCCGCACCAGCTCCGGGTAGACGTACACCATCAACAGGCCAGGAATGTTAATGGTAAAGACGTTGATCGCGGTGGAAATATAGTAGAGGAACCCGCTMCAGAAGCAGACCCGCTGTTTCCAGTCGAGTCTGATGTGGCGTAGCTGACGGGTCCGCAGCAGGGCCATGGAGCCGCTGCACCAGCGGTACTGCTGGTTGATGAAACCGGCCAGGTCAGCCGGGCACAGGCCAGTCGCCAGCACCACCGGTACATAGCGGGTGGTGTAGCCCGCCGCCAGCAGCTTGACACCGGTGAAGACGTCCTCGCTGTGTTCGATCTGGGCGAAGCCGCCTGCCTTCCGCAAGCTGCCGCGCCGGTAGATCGCATTGGTTCCGACGCAGATCGGGACGCCGACGGCATCGCGGGACGRCTGCACCCAGCGATAGAAGAGCTCCTGGGTGGCGCCGGCGGTCCGCTGCAGCCAGCCCATCGACCGTTTCGTATCGAAGTGCTGCGGGCTCTGCACGATACCGACGCTCGGGTCGTCGAGGTACGGTGCCAGGTGAAAGAGGTAGTCCGGCCGCGGGCAGAAGTCGGCGTCGAAGATGGCGATGTAGTCGCCGCGCGAGTGCTCGAACCCGAACTGGATGTTACCGGCCTTCTTCATCCGGCCCCGGTCCGGCCGGCTCAGGTAGCTGAAGCCGTGGGCGGCGGCCGCGGCGGCGACCTCCGGGCGGCCGCTGTCGTCGAGGACGTACGCCCGTAGCTGCCCCGGCCACCTGACCCGGGCGATGTGTGAATAGGTGTTGAGCAACACCGGGAGAGGTTCACCCGCGCTGGGAAGAAAGATGTCGACGCTGGGGCAGTAGATCGGCCGCCAGCCGCTGACCAGGCCCTCATGGCTCTGTCTCGTTACGCGCCGCCGGTGCTGGGTGGCCACAATCGTGAAGGCCGAACAAATCGCGTTGAGCCCGAGTAGCAGGAGAAACACCCACAACGCCGACGCCAGCAGCGCGAACTTGACCAGGCTGAACGAGGCAAGGGTGAACGACGCGGTCATGCACAGTAGTACCCAGCGCCGCTGTCGGCCGAGGTAGGCGTACACCAGTCGGTCCGACGGCGGGCTTGGCAGCGACTCGTTCCGAGCTTCTGGGACCGGCGCTTCTGKGACCGGCGCTCCGTCGACGGCACCGTTCCTTGGCGCAATCCGATCCGCCGCATATTCCCTGGGGGGCATCACCGAGGCCGCGGCGGAAGAGTCTCTCCTTTGTTCGCCCAGCTCGGCGGCAAGGAACTCCTCGCCAAGATCGACCTCCACGGTCCCCCCGGTACCCTGTGATCAAGGTTGATGGTAGTCTATGGGGTCTCATGGGGACCGTTACGAGCGACCGTTACGAGCGATAGCCCCGGTACCCTTTGATCAATGCTGATGGTAGCCCATGTGGGCCGTTGCGACCCGGTGGCCCCGGCGTCGCCAGGGCTACCGCGACTGATACCGCCAACGGGAAGTTGTCGCGCAATTACGATGCGCTACGTCGGGCTCTCGGGGGTGGGCCGCGCCGTGAACGCGCCTTCAGGCACCTCTAGAATCCAGGCACAAATTCCGTCGTGAGCCGGTTGTCAGAACCACGGCTGCTAACGGAGACGGTAGGCACTCATGCGTGCGGCGCCGCGGTGCRCAATGAGTGCGCGTGAAGGTCAGGTTCCGGCGGGAGGGGGCGGCCGTGGGTTCGCAGACCGCGCGGCGACGGTTGCCGTGACGACGCCTGACGGGTCAGTTCCGTGGGACGTGGCAAACTCCCGCGCGACACCGCTGCTCGACAGTGACCCCGTGACTGTCGGGACGTACCAGCTCGTGGCGAGGCTGGGCCAAGGCGGGATGGGAATCRTCTACCTCGGCAGGAGCCGGGACGGGCGGCCCGTGGCCGTCAAGGTGGTCCGTACCGACCTCGCGCGGCAGCCCGAGTTCCTGGCCAGGTTCCGTCGTGAGGCCGAAGTCGCCCAGCGGGTCGCCAGATTCTGCACCGCGGAGGTGCTTGAGGTCGACGTCGAGGCCGATCGCCCGTACCTGGTGACGGAGTTCATCRACGGTCCCACGCTCGCGGACGCGATCGCCGCCAACGGTCCCATGGCGGAGGCCGACCTCGAACGCCTSGCCATCTCGGTCGCGGCGGCGCTCACCGCCATCCACGCCGCGGGAATGATCCACCGTGACCTGAAGCCGTCGAACGTCCTGCTGTCGCGGCTCGGTCCGCGGGTCATCGACTTCGGCATCGCGCGCGCGATGGATTCCACGACCTCGCTGACGACCTCCACCGGCCTGATCGGCACCCCCGCTTTCATGGCTCCCGAACAGGCGCGCGGCGCGCTGGTCACGGCGGCCGCGGACATCTTCGCCTGGGGCGGGGTGGTGACGTTCGCGGGCACCGGGATCGGCCCGTTCGGCAAGGCGACGACCCCGGTCCTGCTGTATCGAGCGGTGCACGAGGCGCCCAAGATCGACGGCCTGCCCGACGGACTCCGTTCGATCGTGGCGAAAACGATGTCCAAGGAGCCGGCGGACCGGCCGACCGCCAGCGATCTCTACCAGTCCCTCCTCGGCCTGTCCAACGTTGACGAGGCGGTGCGAGGCGAAGCTGGCCCAACCGCCGTCACCGTGGTCACGGATCCGCCGGTCAAGCCGCCGGCGCGCATGGACGCCGGAGCCTCGCGGACACCGTCCGACTCCGTGGGTTCCGTGGGTTCCDCCAACCCGGCGATGCCACCGCCGAGCGACGACATCCTGTCACCACTGGACCTGTCGCCACTGGACCGTCCGGCACCCGGCCGCGGCTACCCCGAGGGTGGCGAGCCGAAGCAGCAGCAGCGGCAGCGGCGCGGCCGGTGGCAGCGGCGCACGGTGGTGTCGCTGGTGGCCAGTCTCTGCGCCGTCGCGGTAGCGGTGACGGCCACCCTCATGTTCGTCACCCACAAGGACCCCGCTTCGGTCCCCGAGAGCATCGAGGTGTCGCGCCGGCTGGCGAGCGAGGCGGCGGCGGCTAGCACGACACAACCGCAGCTGGCCCGCCAACTTGCGCTGGCGGCCTACCGCGTCGAGCCCACCGAGGAGGCCCAGCGCAGCCTGATTGAGAACTTCGGCGGGGTAGAGATCAATACGCTGGTTGGCCACACCGAGCGGGTGATCGGAGTACGGTTCAGCCCCAACGGCAGAATGCTGGTGACGGGAAGCGACGACAGCACCGTCCGGCTCTGGGACATCAGCAACCCCATGGCCACCAGACCGCTCGCGGTCATCCCGGGGGACAGCGGCACCTTCCTGCAGGGCGGCTTCAGCGCGGACGGGCGGCTGCTGTCGACGTCCACCGACGACCACATTGTCCGGCTCTGGGACATCTCCGTGCCCGAGCGGCCCAGGTCGCTGGCGGTGCTGCGGGACGTCAACAACAGCGTCGCCTTCGCGGTCGGCGGAAAGACCATGGCTACCGCCGGCACCGACAACACCGCCAAGTTGTGGGACATCACCGATCCCCACCAGCCGCGGCTGGCGGCCACCCTCGTGGGACACACCGACTGGGTCAACACCGTGGCGTTCAGCCCGGACGGGAGAATGCTCGCGACCGGCAGCCACGACCGGACCATCCGGCTCTGGGACGTGTCGACCCCGACCCGGCCCACGCCGCTCGCGATCCTCAACGGGCACGAGAACGCGGTGCTCGGGCTCGCCTTCCGGCCCGACGGCAGGATCCTCGGATCGACGTCGGCGGACCGGTCCGCCCGGCTATGGGACATCGCCACGCCGACGGAACCGAAAATGCTATACACCTTCACCGACCGATCGGACTGGGTGAGTAGCGTTGCCTTCCGCGTCGACCTGCACCTGATGGGCACGACCGCGCGGAAGGCCGCCCGGCTGTGGGACATCTCCGACCCGCGCAATCCCCGCCCGGTCGGCGGCCTGCTCGGACACACGGCGACGGTGCGGCGCGTCCAGTTCAGCCCGGACGGCACACTGGCCGCCACCTCCGGCGACGACAACACCGCCCGGTTGTGGGACATCGACCCGGCCCATATCGCCAAACGTGCCTGCACCGATCCGACAGCCGTGATGAGCGAGGCCGAGTGGGAGCGGCACGCCCCGCAGATCCCCTACCCGTCGCGGTGCCCATAGCGGAGTGATCCCGGCCGGGCCGGCGTGGTCGCCACCCTGCGTGGCGAGGCCGTTGCTGATCGGTGACGCTTCGCCACCCTCCGACAGGATACTTAGTTAAGTACCGCGTAGAGTACCGAGGTACTCTACGCGGTACTACCGCCACGGTACTATCGCCGCATGCCCAGAACCGTTACCCTCGGCGCCGCCCGCACGCCCACCGGCAAGCTCGGTGGCGGCCTCGGCTGCGCGGCACTCTGCTCGGGCGGCGGCCAGGGCGACGCTGTCACCCTGGAGGCTTGATGATGCCGCTGGACGGACTCCGCGTGGTGGAGCTCGCCGCGATCGGGCCTGCGCCGTTCTGCGGCATGATGCTCGCCGACCTTGGCGCGGACGTGCTGAGAGTCGAGCGGCCGGGCGGGCCGGCCGACGCGTGGGGGCGGTCGCCGGTCCTCGACCGCGGCCGGCGCACCGTGACGCTCGACCTCAAGGACGCCGGCCAGGTCGCCCAGGCGCTCGACCTGGTAGCCGACGCGGACGTGTTCCTCGAGGGCTTTCGGCCCGGCGTGGCCGAACGGCTGGGCCTGGGGCCGCGCGAGTGCCTGGCCCGCAACCCGCGGCTGGTCTACGGTCGGATGACGGGGTGGGGGCAGAACGGGCCATACGCCCACACCGCCGGCCACGACATCACGTACCTGGCCGTCAGCGGCGCGCTGCACGCCATCGGCCGTGCGGGGGAGCGGCCCGTGCCGCCGGTCAACATGCTCGGTGACTTCGGCGGGGGCGGCATGCTGCTCGCCTTCGGGGTACTGGCGGGCGTGTTCCACGCGCGACRCACCGGCCGCGGTCAGGTCGTGGACGCCTCGATAGTCGACGGCGCGGCGCTGTTGACGGGCATGGTGCACGGGTTCCTGGCGGAGGGGTCATGGCGGGACGACAGGGGTGTCAACCTGCTGGACGGCGGCGCCCCGTTCTATGACACCTACGTCTGTCAGGACGGCGGGTATGTCGCGGTCGGCGCGTTGGAGCGGAAGTTCTTTCGTGCGCTGGTCCAGCGGCTTGGCCTCGAAGACGATCCGGCATTCCACGGCGACCACCTGGATCGGGCTCGGTGGCCCGCGATACGGGCGAGGCTCACCGAGACCTTCGCCAAGCGTCCGCGCGACGAGTGGCACGTCCTCTTCAGGGACACCGAGTGCTGCGTGGCGCCGGTCCTGTCACTGGCCGAGGCGGCCGCCGACGAGCACAACGTCGCCCGTGGCGTGTTCCGTGAGCTGGACGGTGTCCGCCATCCGCAACCGGCTCCGCGTTTCGGCGACGGCTAGGGCGTGTCGGCGACGGCTAGGTTCCGGCTGCGGTGACGCTGCGAATGCCGTCGAGCACAAGCGAGGCAAGCTCCTCGTAGGCATCGGCGTCGTGTAAGCCGGTGGCGGCAAGGACGCGACCGGTCTGGATGCGCTCCATCGTCGCGGCGATCGTGTCGGCGATGAACGCCGCGTGAACATCGCGGAATTCTCCCGCAGCGACGCCGTCGCCGATGAGCTGACGGACACGCGCGGCGGCCGCGGCGATGTTGTGCTCATACACCTCCCGGGCGACGTGGTGCGCGGCGAGGTCGAGCCTGAACGCGGGCGATGCCGGACGCAGCGCGYGACCGATCGCCGCCAGGTAGGCCACGAGCCGGTCGGCCGAGGACGCGGCTTCGGCGGTCTCGGTCTCGACCTGCGCGGTGGCCCGGCGGAAGTAGTGCCTCACCGCGTTGACCGTAAGCTGCTCCTTGGACTGCCCGAGGGCATACAACGTCGTCTTGGAACAGCGCAGCCGCGCGGCGAGCTGCGCGAGCGTGAAAGTGCGGAATCCCTCGGCCAGAAAGAGGTCGACCAGATCGTCGAGCAGAACCTCGGGGCGTGTTCGTGCTGTCGGCACGGCATGATCCTATTCGGTGGCGCCTCGGRCCTCGGCGGTGAGGTCGCTTTCCTCCGCTTTCCTCATCGCTACCTCCTCGTCGGCGTCCTGCCGACAGCGATGAGCGTGCCCTTCGCCCGCGTATGCGACATCCGACCCGCGGTGCTTGGATCCGGGACCTGGCTCCCACCAGGGTGGGTCCTTCGACCCGGTTCAGGCACAGCGATGCTCCGGTGTGTCGATGGTCGGGTGTGTCGATGGTCGGGTGTGGGTGTTCAGTCCTCACTCGTCTTCTTCAGGGCGTAGACGGCGGCCTGGGTCCGGCTGGTCATGCCGAGTTTTTCGAGGATGCTGGAGACGTAGTTCTTCACGGTCTTCTCGGAGAGGTGTATCCGGGTACCTATCTGCCGGTTGGTGAGACCTTCGGCGATGTGCTGGAGGATTTCGCGTTCCCGGGCGCTGAGGGAGGCCAGCGTCGGGTCTTCCCTGGGCCCTTGGCGCATTCTGTCGAGGACGCGGCGGGTGACCGATGGCGAGAGCAGCGACCCGCCGGCGGCCACGGTGCGGATGGCGCTCACCAGGTCGTTGCCGCGGATCTCCTTCAGGACGTAGCCGGCGGCACCGGCCATGATGGCGGAGAACAGGGCCTCGTCGTCGTCATAGGACGTGAGAATGAGGCAGGCGACGTCTGGATGGGCGGAGCGGATGTCGCGGCACACGTCGATGCCGCTTCCGTCGGGGAGCCGGCCATCGAGGACGGCCACGTTGGGCAGGAGCGCCGGGATTCTGCGGATCGCCTCGGCGRCGAGTCCGGCCTCGCCGACCACCTCGATGTCGTCGTGGCGATCGAGGGTCTGCCGTAGACCGTTACGCACGATTTCGTGGTCGTCGAGAATGAATACCCGGATCGTCTTCATGCGGAGGAGGATACGGTGCCGTCCTCGGAGCCGCCACGCTGTGAAATGGATGCCGGGTTCGGGACCTTCGGCCCTTGGACCGGTCCTTGGCCCGGCGTCGACGGGTGTCTGCCAGCCACCGCGGCGGCGCGTCGGCGGCGCGTCGGAGGCGGGKGACGGTGGGGACGTTGGTCCCAGGTAGGATGGACCTTCGTTCCCTCCATGCACGACCCGAGCATGCTGCCGCGGCCGCCGGGACGCGGGCAGGCTCGTGCCATGAGTCTGGAGACCACGGTGAACCCGCTCCCGGCGGAGCGAGGCGCCTCGGCCTCGGCGCCAGCGGTGGCGCCGACGGTGGCGTCGGGGCCTCCTGCCAGGGTCGTCGAGACGGCGCGGTCCGTGCTCGTCTTCCTTGGAGATCGTGTCTTCAAGGTCAAGAAGCCGGTCGACCTCGGTGCCGTGGATTTCCGCGGCAGGCAGGCGCGGTTGGCCGCCTGCGAGGCCGAGGTGAGACTCAATCGTCGCCTCGCGCCCGACGTCTACCTCGGCGTCGCCGATGTCATCGGACCGGACGGGGAGCCCTGCGACCACATGGTCGTGATGCGGCGACTACCCGAGGCGCGCCGGCTGTCGACGCTTGCCGAAGGTGGCACCGAGGTCAGGGCGGAGATCCACGCCCTCACCCGGGTGCTGGTCGACTTCCACGCCCGGTGTGAGACCTCGTCCCGGATCGCCGAGGCAGGTGGCCTGGACCGTCTGCGTGGGCGGTGGGACGCCTGCTTCGCCCGGGTACAGCGTGACCATGGCGCGGCGGTGAGCGCCAGCATCCTCGACCATGTGAACCGTCTCGCCGTGCGGTACCTCGACGGCCGCGACGAGCTCCTGCGGGAGCGGCGCGAGGCCGGGCGGATCCGCGACGGGCACGGCGATCTGTCCGCCGCGGACATCTTCTGCCTCGACGACGGGCCCAGGGTGCTCGACTGCCTGGAGTTCGAACCCGGGCTGCGGGCGGCCGACGTCCTCGCGGACGCCTGCGCCCTGGCAGCCGACCTCGAGTGGCTCGGACGCCGCGATCTCGCCCGGCTCTTCCTCGATCACTACCGTGAGATGGCTGGTGAGACCCATCCTCGGTCGCTCGAGGATTTCTACTGGGCGCTGGCCGCGCTGGGGCGCTGCCAGGCGGCGTGCCAGCGTGTCGCGGCCGGCGAGAACGCGGCGGCGGAGGCGCGGGCCTTCGCTGACCTGGCACTGGCCCGGTTGCGCTGGGGCCGGGTCCGACTCGTGCTGGTCGGCGGCCAGCGCGGCACCGGGAAGTCCACGCTCGCCGGCGGGCTCGCCGGCACGGAGCGGTGGACCGTGCTCCGCTTCGACGACGCCGCGGCGGACCTGGCGGCCTCGGCCAACCGTCACGATCTCGCGGCGGGGGGATGGGCAGATGCAGGGGGATGGGTACCGGCCGACGACGTCGACGCGGTCCACCAGGAACTGCTGCGCCAGGCCGGCACAGCGCTGCGCCGCGGCGAGTCCGTCGTGGTCGACGCACCGTGGAACCGGCACAGCCAGCGCGCGCAAGCGGCCGATGTCGCTCGCCGTGCCTTCGCGGACCTGGTGCAACTGCGCTGCACGGCCCCGCCCGATCTCGCGGCAACCCGTACCGACCGGCGTTCCCCGGCAACCACCGCGGCAACCAGCGCCACAGGGTCCGTCGGCCTTGGCCGTCTCGCCGACACCGTCTCCCGGATCGAACCCTGGCCGGAAGCCAAGATCATCGATACGGCGGTGGCCATCGCCGAGTCGCTGCACAACGCCCGCCGCGCCGCGGCCTGATCGGCACGCGAAGCGATGTTCCGCAGTGCTCTGGGTGCTCTGGGTGTTTCGGGTGCTCTGGGTGTTTCGGGGAAGACCGGATGGCCCGGGAGCGGCCACCGCCGAGCGCGGGTAACGCATCGACAGCTGATGGGGATCGCCAATGCGTCCGCGGCAACCGAACCGGTTCTAGTACTGTTCGGGCGTGGGCATGGAAACTGGGTCCRCAGCCAGCCAGAAGCGGGCGGGAACGGACCCTTCGTCGGTCTCTTCGTCGGTCTCTTCGACGGGCTCACCGACGAGCGAGAACCTGACTTTCCCGCTCGTCGCGCGGCTCGAACTCGATGAACTGCTGACGCAGCTGGTTGACCGGGCCCAGGATGTGCTGGCCACGCAGAGCCGGTTGCGCGGGCTGCTGGCGGCGAGTCGGGCCATCGCCACGGACCTGCGGCTGCCGGTGCTGCTCAGGCACATCGTGGAGGCGGCGTGCGAGCTGCTGGACGCCCGGTACGGGGCGCTGGGCGTCGTCGCGCCGGACCGCACCCTGGAGGAGTTCGTCCACGCCGGCATGGACCCGCGGGACGTCGACCGAATCGGTCATCTGCCCACCGGCCACGGGGTGCTCGGTCTACTGATCGATGATCCTCGGCCGCGTCGCCTCGACGACATCTCCCGTGACCCGAGTGCGTATGGCTTCCCCCCCGGCCATCCGCCGATGAGGACCTTCCTCGGCGTACCTATCACCGTGCGCGGCGAGGTGTTCGGCAACCTCTATCTGACCGAGAAACGCGGCGGCACGGCCTTTACCGCCGAGGACGAGGAACTCGCGCTCGCCTTGGCCGCCAGCGCCGGTGTCGCGATCGAGAACGCCCGGCTGTTCCACGACACCCAGCAGCGGCACCGGTGGATGAGCGCGTCCGCCGACGTGACCCGCCAGATCATGGCCGATGCCGACGGCGCCCTCGAGTCTGTTGCGGAACGCGTCCGCACGGTCGCCGACGCGGAGTTCGTCTCCATCGTCCTGCGCGACGAGGAGGCCGGCAGCGCRCGGGTCGCCGTCGCCGTCACCGTCGGAGCGGACACCGTTTCCGGCGCCGGTCAGCGGATACCTCTCGACGGCACCCTCACCGGTCGGGTGATGGCCGAGCAGCAGCCGTTGCGCGTGGAGGACGCGCAGCTTGACGCCCTCCCCGAGGAACGGGACGCCGCCACCGGCCCCCTGATCGTCCTCCCGATGGTCGCCGGCACCGACCACGTGTCCGGAGTGCTGCTTGTCGGTCGAAACCGGGGGAAGCGTCCCTTCAGCGACACCGATCTCGCCAGTGCCGCGAGCTTCGCGGGCAACGTCGCGATCACTCTGGAACTGGCGCGGGTCAAGGCCGACCGGGAGCGGTTGGTGGTCCTGGCCGACCGTGGTCGCATCGCCCGTGACCTGCATGACCACGTCATCCAGCGGATGTTCGCCGTTGCGCTCGGCTTGCAGGACATCGCCCAGTACGAACGTCCATCGAACGCCGAGCGCATCAACCAGTACGTCGAGGACCTTGACGTTACGATCAAGGACATTCGGCGGTCGATCTTCGAGCTGCGTGCCAGCGGYGCGTCCAAGCGAAGCCGACTGCACGCCGCGATCGACCGGATCGCCGAGGACGTGCGTCCGGCCCTCGGCTTCACGCCGACCGTCCGCTACTCCGGACCGCTCGAAACCGTGATCGGTGACGATCTCGCCGACCAGGTGATCGCTGTCGCCCGGGAGTCGTTGACCAATGCGGCGCGGCATTCGCAGGCCGGGACCGTCGAGCTCCGTATCGGCGTGGCCGGCGAGTCGGTGGTCGTCGACGTGATCGACGACGGTGTCGGCATAGGTCCCGGCGGCCGGCGCAGCGGGTTGGACAACCTCCGGACCCGGGCCGAGCAGCTCGGCGGATCTTTCACCCTCACCACACCGGCAGGCGGGGGCACCCACCTGCACTGGGCTGCGCCCCTGTGACACTGGGCCGCGCCCCTGTGACACTGGGCCGCGCCCCTGTGACACTGGGCCGCGCCCCTGCGCGGGGAGACCGTTGGTCCGCTGAGGGGGGACGATCGGCCCATGTGACCAGGCGGCAGCCGCGGGATGGTTGACTCATGAACCTTCCCGTGAATCTCCCCGCCCTTCGCCTGTCCCGCTCGATGCCAGCTCCGGCGTCAGCCGCGGAGAACGGCACAGCGGCTGCGGGCACGCACCGACCGTACCGGGCGATCGAACCGGGCAGTCGGTCCTGCTGCTGCCCCTCCGAACCGGTGGCGCAGGCGATATTTGTCCCCGGTGACACGCGTTCCCATGAGGTCGAGGTGCTGTTGTGCGCCCATCACCTGCGGTGCAGCGCGTCGACACTGAGGTCGTTGGGCGTCGCCGTCTACGACCGGCAGGGGAACCCGATCGAGGACACGGCCACGCTGTTCGGCCGGGACCGCTGACCCTCGGTTCGGCTGACCCGTCGGGTTCGCGTGAACGACTGAACAATGATCCGTCGTCGCTGATTCCGCCAGGTTGTCAGGTTGTGTCATCAGGTCCCATGGCCTCGCGTCGACGCCAAGGAAGGCGGTGACACATGAAATGGATGACAGCGGATGGTCATCTCATCGAGGAGACGGTCGTCAAGGCCGGTCCCGAGCGTCCGGCACGAGTCCTGCGGGTGACCCGGCAGGAGCGTGCGGTCGGCCAGTATGCGTGCTGGGCCGATCTGATCGTCAATATTGATGTTCGGCGGATGACCGAAGTCGAATGAATGACMTGTTATTGGTGCAGGACTGAGCACGGGTCTGAGATGT
This sequence comes from Frankia sp. CcI156, assembly GCF_001983015.1. NCBI lineage: Bacteria > Bacillati > Actinomycetota > Actinomycetes > Frankiales > Frankiaceae > Frankia > Frankia sp. CcI156. The sequence goes on along the minus strand of NZ_MOMD01000070.1, from coordinate 12,188 downwards.
CGAGGGCCACTGAGTTCTCCCCGCGAGGCGCCGTTCTGGAGGTCGTCCGTGTGCAACTTTCCGGCTGCAGAATCCTGGGACGAGACCGATCTCGCGGCCTGTGTGATCGGGGGCGTGAGAGAGAACGCCCATCGTCTGGGGGTATTCTGGCGGTCGCATCCCGCGACTCCCGGTTCGAGCGGAGACTGGGTGGAGGTGGTCGATATCGGCGCCGGCCGGCTCGCCATCTGCGTCGGCGACGCGGCCGGACACGGCGAGCAGGCCGCGAGGTTCGCGCGACGGTTTCGGGAGGCGATGCGCCGGCACCTGCTCGCGGGTGAGGAGCCCGAGGCGACCATGCATCGCACGATGAACGATATCGCTGGACCCGGCGATATCGGGGAAATGTTTGCTACCGCTTTTCTCGCCGTCGTCGATGCCCGGTCAGGCCAGGTGGTCTACGTCAACGCCGGGCATCCGCCCGCCCTGCACCTGCCCGGGTCCGCGGCTGGCGGCGGCAGCTGCGCCCGCGAGCCACGGTCGCTCGGTCCGACCGGGCCCATCCTGTCTGACCTTTTCGCCGGAAGCGAGATCTGGTCGTCCCGATCGCTGACCATGGACGTCGGAGACCGCCTACTGCTGTACACCGACGGCATCAGCGAGGCGCGCGACGCGCACGGCACACAGTTCGGGACGGAATCCCTGTCCGCCGGCCGGATCGGAACCGACTCGCCTGACACGTTGCTTGACCGCCTTTTCGCGCAGCTCGCCATCCATGCGCACGGGGTCGACGGGGACGACCGCACGATGGCGATCCTGGCCCGCGATCCACTGGTCGCCCMCGCCGCCGGCTACTCACCGCGCTGTCGGGCCGCGGAGAGGACCCTGGCAGCTGACGGGGCGTCGCGAAGCAGCATTGAGAAGCAGCCTGGTCGGGAGAGACGAGGTCCGTCATGTTCGCGGTACGAATTCACGGGTTCGGCGGTCAGGGCGTGCTGACCATCGCCGAGCTGTTGACCATCGCGGCAGTTACGGAGGGTCGCTACGGACAGGCATCCATGGCCGGCKGGCCGGAACACATCGGCCACCCTACGGTCGCCTGCTGCCGGATCGACGACGATCCATTGCCCGGGTGGGAACCGGTCGTGTTCCCGGATGCGGTCATCGTCCGGGACGCGGCGCTGCTGCAYGTCTCCGACGTGTTCCATGGACTCGGGGCGGATGGGTTCATCCTGCTCGACTCGGCACGCGACCTTGACGATTTCGGGCTGCCCAGGCTCACCCGGTACCGGCCCGAGCGGACGATCAGCATGCCCGCCAGCGAGATCGCCCAGCGTGAGCTGGGGCATCCGCTACCGAACACGGCTCTGCTCGGTGGCTTTGCCGCGTTGACCGGAATCGTTTCGATCATCGCGGTCGAGACGGCCATCCGGGAGCGGTTCGCCGGTCGGCTCGCGGACGACGGCATCGAGGCGGCTCGGGACGCCTTTGCGTTCGTCCGCTACACCGAGCGGCGCAGGGCCGGGCTTCTGCCGGTAGCCCAGGCCCAGGAATGAGCCTGGGCGCCGGCAGGCCGTGCCGGCAGTGAGCCTGGGAGCCGGCAGGCCGGCGGCGGAGGTCCAGGTCAGCCGACCTGTGACCTGCTCGACCGTGCGCAGGCCGCGGCCGACGATGGCGGTCTTCTCCACCGGGAAACCAAGGTCGGAAAGTTGGTCGACGGCCCTCTCGGCCTCGCTGTAGGTGTCGAAGGTGGCCACCACCTGCTGCGGCTCGCCTACCCGGTCCACCGGGGTCCCGCCCGGAGCATCATCGAAGCGCGGGTTCCCGCGGTGGAGAAGACCCATCCGAGGCGGAGGCGACCCGGGGCCGAAAGGTGATCCGGGGCCGAAAGGTGATCCGGGGCCGAAAGGTGATCCGGGGCCGAAAGGTGATCCGGGGCCGAAAGGTGATCCGGGGCCGAAAGGTGATCCGAGGTCAGAAGATGATGGTGTGTCCTTCGCGGGATGCGTCGGTGGCGGTGTAGGCGACGCCGTCGACTTTCAGACCGTCCTGATCAAGCAGGGTGATGATGCCGCCCCGGTTGCCCAGCCCGACCGGGGGTGCGAGCGGGATCCGCACGGTGTCCCCGGCTGGCAGGTTGGTGGGCGGAAGGGGGAAACGGTGCCGACCGCTGTCGATGATCGTMCAACCGGTGAGGTCGACGGGCCCTGGGGTGGTGTTGAGCAGGGTGACGGACTCGGCTTCCGGTGCCGGTCCGATGGGGTTGACCAGGGCGGCGACGATGCGCAGGCGCCGGTCGGGTTCCCCGGGGGCTGGTTGGCCGCCCGGTCCGGCCGATGGAACGGCGCGCAGGGTGTGGCCGGTCGTGTCGTCGGTGTGCCAGGCCTGGCTCTGGAAGGCCAGGAACAGTGCTGTCCAGCGGCCCGCGGTGGGGAAGTGGAAGAGCAGGGCACCGTCCTGCCAGCTGCCGTCGTCGGCGATGAAGCGACCGCTGTTGCCCTGGTTCATGTGGACGTCAWGCACGCCGTTGCCGGGTACGAAGCCAAAGATCTTGTCTGGTTTCGTGGGCTCGGGCCCCCATCGCTGGCCGAAGGCGTAAATGTGGCTGGTCGGATCGGCGGTCGCACGCTGGACGTGGTGGTCGAGGCGGTCGGCGAGGTCGTTGTCCGGGCCGGGGCGGTCGGGGGGGAGCGCGTGCAGCCCGGTGCGATCGAACAGGTTGCCCCGGACGAAGTCCAGGGCGAGACCGCCGGGCCTGGACTTCAGGGGGGTGAACCCGTCGGGCAGGTCAACGAGGCGGTCGAGGATCGGATGGTGGAACTCCTCGACCGCGATGTACAGCAGTTCGGACGGGGGCTGGGCGGACAGAACGTTTACGGCGACTCGGAAAGAGYCACCACCCTCGACGTGTATCTGGTAGTGCGGGCTGTCGTGCCCGCCCTCCCTGCGCCGGTCGAGTAGCCGGCCTTTCAAGACGCCGTAGCCTGCCAGCGGCATAACATTTCCCCGATTTCCGCGGCGATGAAAAGATCCGGCTGAACGATATCATTCCCGTCTGGCCAGGCGGGTGCGGCGGGGGGAGCTCACCTATCGGTTGGTCTGCGGTCACCCAACGGTGATGCGGGCCGCCTGCGGGCCGGCGGCCGACCCCCATCATGGAGGGACGGTCATGAAAAGGCGGTGATTCATGGTCGGCGTGGCGCCCGGGCGGTTACCGCCGGAGTGTCTCCAGGCGGGATACAAGGTCCGTAGGCGGCGGCATGTCGCGCATTTCCCGGCGTGTCTCGCCTACGGCGAGATCAGGGTCGGCGACGATCTCATCCCGGCCGACCTACGGGCCAGGCCGCTCGCCGCTCCCGGCTGAKGGCGAGGGTCGCCGCGTGCAGCCCGGCCATGCCGTGTACCCCGGCGCCGGGAGGGGTGGCGGCGGAACACAGGTAGACGCCGGGCAGCGGCGTCGCCCAGGGGCGTGGCGAGAGCACCGGCCGGGCGACCAACTGGCGCAGGTCGGCGGTGCCACCGCCGATGTCGCCGCCGATCTCGTTGGCGTTGTGCGCCTCCAGCGCCGTCGGTCCCATCACGTGGCGGGCGAGCACCCGGTCGCGGAATCCGGGGGCGAAGCGTTCGACCTGGGACTCGAGCGCGTCGGTCATGTCGACGCTGGAGCCCAGTGGGACATGGCAGTAGGCCCACCCGGTGTGCCGGCCGGCCGGGGCGCGGCTCGGGTCGGCGGCGCACGCCTGAACGAACAGTACGAACGGCCGGTCTGGATGGTGGCCGCGGGCGACGGCCCGCTCGGCCGCGGCGATCTCGGCGAGCGTGCCGCCCAGGTGCACGGTCGCCGCCCCGGCGACCGCCGGATCGCGCCAGGGCACCGGTCCGTCGAGCGCCCAGTCAATCTTGAAAACTCCCGGTCCGTACCGGTATCGGCCGAGCGCGGCGCGGTAGCGGCCGGGCAGCGCGGCGTCGGCGACCGCGAGCACCTGGCGAGGGGTGAGATCGAGCAGCACGGCCCGCGCGGGCGGCAGTTCCGACAGGCTGGTCACCGGGGCGCCGGTGACCAGTTCGCCGCCGAGTTCGCGCAGCCGGGCGACCAGGGCCTCCGCCAGTGATGATGATCCACCGACGGCTACCGGCCAGCCGACCTGGTGCGCGAGCACCCCGAGGAACAGCCCGTAGCCTGCGGTGACCGGGCGATGTAAATCGATCATGGAATGGGCGGCGAGCCCGGCGAACAGCGCTCGCGCCGCCTCACCGCGCAGCGCGGCGCGGGCGAGCGCGGTCGCGGACCACAGCCCGCGCACGCCGAACCGGGCGAGGGTCAGGGGCGCGGCGGGCGGCAGGTCGAACGGTGCCAGCACGCCCTCGGCCAGCCGCGAGCCGTCGGACGCCAGCGGGCCGACCAGCCGGCGCCAGCCGGAATCGACGCCGTCCCGGTCGGCGAGGCCCGCCGCGGTGGCGTCGAGGTCGCGGCGCAGCAGCGCCGCCGGGCCGTCGTCGAGCGGGTGGGCGAGCGGCACCGGCGGATGCGCCCACCGAAGCCCCTCGGTCGGGGTCGGGCCTGCGGTGGGGGTCGGGTCCGCGTAGGACGCCGGGTTCGCGGAGGACGTCGGGTTCGCGGAGGACGTCGGGCCTGTGCCGAAGGCGCGCAGTGCGGGGGAGGCGAGCGCGAGCGGCAGGACGGTTGCGCACACGTCGTGCCGGAAGCCGGACAGCGTCAGCTCTTCTGTTCGCAGCCCACCACCGGGAGTGCCCGCGGCCTCCCGGACGAGTACCCGCCAGCCGGCCTCGGCCAGCGTCAGGGCGGCGGTCAGCCCGTTTGGACCGGCCCCGACGATCACCGCGTCGAAGCTGTCCGTGCTCACGGTGCACCTCTTCCATGCGGATTCCAGGCACGATCGTGCCGCCGCCGGGCATCGAGCCCGAACGTGATGCCCGCCCGAACGTGATGCCCGCCCGAACGTGATGCCCGCCCGTCCGGCCGCGACCCGGGGCCGCCGTCGCGCCGCTGGTCCGAGCCCAGGAGCAGATGCCACAGAAGGYGTCCAGCGTCACGCATAAATGGGGCGTCTGTCACAGAGGGAAACTCGGCTGTGGACTCGCACGTTGAGATCTGTGCATCATTAGTCACTTTCCGTTTCTGCGGGTCCAGGGTGGGCGTCGGATGTGGTCGGACCGCGGTGTCCGACGGGCGCCGGCAAACCGTCGCCAATGGTCACACTTCGGGGSCGATCTCCGACGAGACACCCGTCCCGCCGCATCGAACTCGAGGAGGATGCCATGACCGCTTCGGTTTCCCCGCCGTCACCGTCCCGGCACAGCCATTCGCCGCCCATGTCCGGGTCCACCGCCAAGAACGTGCGCCGGACCCGGGGTGACCACAACCCCCTGCGCCCCGATCTCCAGGCCTCCCTGGTCGTGTTCGTCGTGGCGTTGCCCCTGTCGCTGGGCATCGCCGTCGCCTCGGGGGCGCCGGTCGCAGCGGGTCTCCTCGCCGCGGTGATCGGCGGCGTCGTCGCCGGCGCCCTCGGCGGTGCGCCGTTGCAGGTGAGCGGGCCGGCCGCCGGGCTGACCGTCATCGTCGCCGACCTCGTCCACACCTACGGGTGGCGCGTTACCTGTCTGATCACCGCAGGGGCCGGGATTCTGCAGATCCTGCTCGGGCTCTGCCGGGTCGCCCGCGCCTCCCTGGCCGTCTCGCCGGCCATCGTCCACGGGATGCTCGGCGGCATCGGGCTGACGATCGTCCTCGGCCAGTTCCACGTGGTGCTGGGCGGACAGGCCGAGAGTCACGCCTGGGAGAACGTCGCGGCAGTGCCCGAGGCGATCATCGATCCGCACGGTTTCGCGACCCTCGTCGGCTTCGTCACCATCGCCACGATCCTGCTCTGGCCCCGGTTGCCGAAGAGGCTGCCGAACGCCGTCCGAGCCATCCCCGCCTATCTCGCGGCGGTCGTGACGGGCACCCTGCTCGCTGCCGTCGCGGGCTTCGACCTGCCCAGGGTCGACCTGCCCTCGTCCCTGTTCGACGCGGTCGCCCTGCCGGGCCTCCCACACGGCGACTGGTCCGGCATCGCGCTGGGCGTCGTCACCGTGGCCATCGTCGCCAGCGTCGAGTCCCTGCTCTCGGCCGTCGCGGTGGACCAGCTTGCCACCACCCGAGGCTGGCGGGGGCCGCGCGTCGACCTCGACCGCGAGCTGCTCGGGCAGGGCTCGGCGAACCTCGTCTCGGGCCTGGCCGGCGGGTTGCCGATCACCGGGGTGATCGTGCGCAGCTCCACCAACGTCGCCTCCGGCGGGCGTACCCGGAAGTCTGCCGTCCTGCACGGCGTCTGGGTGCTGCTGTTCGCCGTGTTCCTGGGCCGCATGGTGGAGTGGGTCCCGCTGTCCGCCCTCGCCGGCCTGCTCGTCGTCGTCGGTGCGCGGCTGGTCAACGTCGCGCATCTGCGCCACGTCCGCCGGCACGGGGAGCTGCCCGTCTACCTGGTGACAATCGTCGGTGTCGTCGCCCTCGACCTCCTGCAGGGCGTCGCCCTGGGTCTGCTCACCGCGCTYGCCCTGGTCCTGCGCCGGGTGCTGTGGTCGAGTGTCCGGCTGGTCCGCACCGGCGAGCTCTGGCAGGTGGAGGTCGAGGGGACGCTGAGCTTCCTGTCCCTGCCCCGCCTCGCGCGGATCCTGGGCCGTATCCCCGCCGGTGCCCCCGTCTCGATCGAACTCATCGTCGACTACCTTGATCACGCCGCCTATGAGCATCTGCGTGGCTGGTGCGCGAACCACGAGGCGTCCGGCGGGACGGTGAGCGTCGACGAGATCGGCCAGGTCTGGTTCCGCCGGCCGGCCGAGGTCGCGGAGCAACGGCGCCGCACCGTCGTCCCGCACCTCCCGCGCTGGTTCGCGCCCTGGTCGCAGTGGCAGGAACTGGAACTCGCCTCGTCATCGTCTGATTCCCCTTCGTCTGATTCCCCTTCGTCGGGATCGCGGTCTTCGGATTCCCAGCCCGCCGGCGTCACTCCGCCGGCGATCCACCCAGTCCAGGGCCCGGACCCGGCGGCGTCGGTGCCGGCGCAGGCCTCCCCCGACCGGACATTCGACCACGTCAGCACGATGCTGTTCGGGGTGAACGAGTTCCACCGGCGGGCCGCCCCGCTCCTGCGGGGCACCTTCGACGCGCTCGCCGGGGGACAGCAGCCCGGCGCCCTGTTCCTCACCTGCGCCGACTCCCGCATTGTTCCCAACATCATCACCAGCAGCGGTCCCGGCGACCTGTTCACGATCCGTAATGTCGGGAACATCGTCCCGGTGGACGACCCCGCCGGATCCGACCCGGACGCGCCCTTGCGGCGCAGTGGTGACCTGTCGGTGACCGCCGCGCTGGACTACGCCGTCGACGTCCTGCGGGTGCCCTCGCTCGTGGTGTGCGGCCACTCCGGCTGTGGCGCCATGCAGGCGTTGCTGTCCGGCACGCTCGACGGCGCACCCGACTCGGCCCTGGCGGGCTGGCTGTCRCACGCCGCCGCCTCGCTTGAGCGGACGCCCCCCGCCGGCACGGAGGATCTGCCCCCGGTGGAAAGGCTGGGCCGCGCCAACGTGGCGCAGCAGTTGGAGAACCTGCGCGCGCATCCGGCCGTGCGCCGTGCCCTGGCACGCGGCACGCTGGAACTYGTCGGCCTGTACTTCGACATCGCCGACGCGCGCATCTGGGTGCTCGAGGAGTCGACCGGCCGGTTCGTCGACCCGATGGACGCGTTGCCGACGGCGGTCATCGGGACCGGCTCGCGTCGCCGGTGGGACGCACCGGTGCGGGTGCCCGCACCCATGGTCGCGGTCGGCGCGGGTCCTGCCGACGAGCAACCGCCGCCCGCCGGCCGGCGGGCCCGGTGGCTCGGCCTGCCGCGGTAGTGCCGCAGCGGTGAAGGGCCGCCGATCGCCCGGGGCCCTGGATCCCAGGATCCGGGATCCAGGGATCCGAGGTGCTGACCCCGCGGATGCACCGATGGTCGGCGACGTCGACCGTTTGATGACGTCGACTGTTTGATGACAGAGAGTTGCCGAGGGTTAGGCGCGGTTTCAAGACCGGAGACCGTTACCAACCCTCGGCGATTCGCCGTCGCGCCAGTTCGCCGTCGCGCCAGTTCGCCGTCGCGCCAGTTCGCCGTCGCGCCAGTTCGCCGTCGCGCCAGTTCGCCGTCGCGCCAGTTCGTCCGCGGGGGTCACGAGGCCGGGATGACCCGCTCCGGGTAGTCCAGCCAGGATGTCTGACCGTCGGGGGTGACGGTGAGCCCGAAGCGGGCGCAGGACGGCCGCCCTGCGTTCACCCACCAGTCGTAGGCCATTTCGAGTTCGTCCCACAACCGTCGTGGCCCATACTGGGTGACCTCGTGCCCGTCCGACTGCCCGTCCGACCCGGCGGTCAGTGACGCCCACGAATGTGACGCCGCGTGGGACAGCAGAAGTGTTCTCGCCGGGCCGCCTTCCTCGATCTGCCCGGTGGTGCAGCCGGGCAGCCACAGGCCGACCGCGAATCCGGCCGCGGCGTCCGCGAAGGGCTCATCCAGATACCGGCAGGTTGTTCTGACGTCGGCGTCGTCCTCGCCGAGCCACCAGACGGGTCTGTCGGCCCGTTGGCCGCGCAGCCGCATGAAACCCGCATCATCATGAAAATGGCCCGAGGCGGTGCCGTCCGCGACGGTCAATGACAGCAGCGCCCCACCGAACTCGCTCGTGAACGGCAGCACGATCCGCCCGCCCGGCCGGGTCTGCGTGATCCAGGGGTAGGGAACGGTAACCACCGACGCCGTGGCGATGATCCGGTCGTAGGGAGCCCGATCGGGAAACCCCGCCGCGCCGTCCCCGACGACCACCGTCACCGGACGGCCGATTCTGGCGAGGACCGCGCGGGCGTGCCCCGCGATTCCCGGATCGATCTCGATGGTGGTGACCTGGCCGGTCRGGGTCCGCTCGGCGAGCAGCGCCGCGTTATAGCCGGTCCCGGTACCGATCTCGAGGACGTTCATCCCGTCCCGCACATCGAGGAGGTCGAGCATCCGGGCCATGACCCACGGCGCGCTGCTGGAACTGGTCGGTATGACGCCCCTACCGTCGTACCTGCCCGTCCCGTCGTCGACCTGCGTCGTGATCCCGTCGTCGCCGCGGCACAGCTCCGACCACCGCTGTGGATCATCCTGGCGCCGGAGCGGGACCAGGAAGAACCCGTCCTCGTCCCGGACCCAGATCTCATCCGGGATGAAATCCTCGCGGTTCACCCGGCGGACGCTCACGCCTTCCCTGAGCCCTTGCACACGCCGCAGGAGACGGTCTCGTTCTTGCCGTCGCTGGTCACGGTGATCTTCCCGCTGCCGTTGCAGGTCGGGCAGGCTACCGGTTTCGCGTGCTTACCCACCCGACCGCCTCTCACCCGGGGTCATCTAGCCACCTGGGGCCACCTGGGGGTTCGGACCCACGGCCATGATTCCATCCGGACGGTGCCGCGCGTCAAGGGGCCGCGGCAGCCTCGTGGCCGGGCCGGGAAACCGGTCGAACCTGACGATTCTGATGCGATTTTCACTCGACCTCCAAGCGAGCGGTGGGTGATGACGCCGCTGCGTTCGGGCGGGTCGCCCACGATGCTGTAGTCGGGCAGAACGGTCACCCCGAGCCCCTGGGCGACCATGAGCTTTCCCATCCGCGCGCCGGCGCCGATGGACGCCGGACCCGGCGGATCTCGCTAAAGCGGGCGGCAGACGTGTGTCAAGGTCCAGTCGGTTCCGGTTCCGGTTCCGGCCGCGGTCCTGGTCGCGGTCGCGGCACTCTCCGTTTTCGGCTGCGTGCCGGTCGTGCCGTCATGACCGCCCGCGCCGATCCGATGGTGCAGGAGGGTCGCCGTCAACGGGGCGACGTCGATCCGCCAGAACATCTCGACCGGGCAGCGCAGGGCGGYCACGAGCACGCCCCGGATGACCGCCGGATGGGTCACCGCGATGATGTGGCTCGGTTCGGTGCTTCGCCGGACCAGCCAGTTCTCGACGCGGCTGAGCAAGCTCAGTAGGGATTCGCCGCCCGGCGGGGCCACCGCCGGATCGCTGTGCCACCGGCGCAGCTCGTCCGGGGGAATCTCGTCCAGGCTGCGCCCCCGCCAGGCCCCGACGTCCAGGTCGCGCAGGGCCGGATCCACCTCGGGGACGACGGGTAGGCCCGGGGCCCGCGGGATGGTGACGTCACCCTTGCGGGCACCGAGGCCCAGGGCGGCGGCGGTCTGACAGGCCCGCGCGGATCCGTCGCAGAGCACCCGTCCCGTCGCGGGAAGCGCGCCAGCCGCTACCGCCTCGGCGGCGCCGGCGGCTCGGTGCAGCCCGTCGGCGTCGAGAGGCTCGTCGATAGGGAACCGGGCGGCCCGCAGGGCCACGGTCGGCGCGCAACTAACCAGGGCCAGCCGCACCGGCGGCACCGATCGCACCGATCGCGCTGGTGGGGGCCGCGGTACGTCGGAACGCGCGTTCGGTCAACGTGCCGAACAGCAGGCCGATGGCCGCCCAGACGGTCGCCTGGATGGCGAGCGAGGCGATCCGGAACCGCCACAGCACGTCGGCCGGGAAGCCCTCCGGCGTCTCGTGCACGTGGGGCAGAACGGCGTAGACGACGCCCAGGACCACCAGCCCGCCGACGGCGGCGGCGATCGTCGCGTTCCAGCCGCCGAGCCGGCCGGTGAGCCGCCGCGCGGCCACACCCGTCCCGACCACGACGATCACCGAGATCAGGATCATGAGGAAGTACAGGACGGTCCGCCGGCCGATCGTGTCGGGATTGCCGATCGCGGGGGGATTCGCCGGGTACTTCAAATCGGGCAGGAGGTAGACCGCGGTGAACCCGGCGAGGGCGACCAGGGCGGCCGTCCCGCGGGGCCCGAGGGTGCCCAGGCGGCCCTGCACGCACGCGTACGCCAKGGCGAACATGCCGCCGATGGCGACGGAGAAGAGCAGCAGACCGGTGAACAGACCGAGCGTCGACTGCACGGTCCGGGACACCGGCTCGGACTCCTCGTGCGCGTGAGCGGCGAGACCCACCGCCTCGTGCGCATGAGTGGAACTCTCGCCCGCCGACTCGAAGGTGATCGCGTGACCGATCTGGCTCTCGCCGAGGGTCTTCGCGACGATGAAGGCGAGCACGGCGGCGACCAGACCGACGAGCATGCCACGGATCAACAGTGTTCGTGCCACAGCGTCTCCTCGCTGGAACAGATCGGGAGGAGGCGTTAGTGGCAGGGGAAGCCGAGCAGGTGGCGGGCGTCGTGCACGAACTCGTGGACGTAGTTCCCGCCGAAGATTGACAGCGCGCCCTGCTCGGCGCCGACGAAGTACAGCCCGAGCAGCGCCAGCAGCCCGCCGAAGAGCAGGAAGGGCACCAGCTCACGCATCGGGATGGTCGGCAGGGCCGGCAGGGCCGGCTGGGCGAGCGGTGCGGGGGAGACGGCGGGGTGCGCCATGAGGAGAACCTCCACTGGAATCACGCGTTCCACGGGTAGGACGGGTTCGGGCAATGGGTCTGACTTCCGAGACCGTCCAGGACGGACGGGCCGATCACAGTGGCGCGACCATGCCGGAATCACACCGGCTTCCATCACACGAACATGTAGAGATAAACAGCGCTATGTAATCCTGTCAAGTTTTATGGGCCGCCAGGATGGCTGGACGGGCCCGGGTGCGGTCCCGTGGGGCATGCTGGTGTGCATGACGACGACGCTCGCATCGACCCTGGTGCCCCTAATGGGACATACCGGGCAGCCGTGAGGCAGGCTCGGTTCCGGTAGCCGCCAGCAGGTGAGCACTCGAGGCCCCTGGACGCAGGACGAGTCCTAAGGTCAGACCGTGCCCCTGCCGGTGGTCGGGAGAGCGGACCACAGATGGGATGTCGTGCCCGCTGATCGTGGCGTGAGCACTTGACCATTAGGGCGTGGTGGATCTCCTGGAGGCTGYCGGACCTGGTGCCGAGAGACGGGAGACCCGGATGCTGTTCGTCGGTGACGACTGGGCGCAGGACCACCACGATGTGGAGGTGCAGGACGAGACGGGTCGGCGACTGGCGAAGGGCCGGCTGCCGGAGGGCGTGGCCGGGATCGCCCGGCTGCACGCGCTGATCGGGCGGCACCTGGCCGAGGACGCCGGCCCGGAGCAGGTCGTGGTCGGGATCGAGACCGACCGCGGCCCGTGGGTGCG
>NZ_MOMD01000008.1:0-4369 GCF_001983015.1 Frankia sp. CcI156 | reverse complement strand
AACCGTGTCCGCGCGGAGGCGGACCTTGTCGTTCCGCCATGTCCACCGGGCGGGCCGAACCCCCCGAACCCCCCACGTACCGAACAGACCCGGCTCCAGGCGTGGTTGGTCTCTTGCCGGTCAGAGGGAGCGGGCGATGAGCTCCTTCATGATTTCGTTGGTGCCGCCGTAGATCCTCTGGACGCGGGCGGCGGCGTACATGCGGGCGATGGGGTACTCGGTCATGTAGCCGTAGCCGCCGAAGATCTGTAGGCAGCGGTCGACGATCTCGCACTGCTTGTCGGTGGCCAGGTATTTGGCCATGGACGCGGTTGCTCCGTCGAGCCGGCCGGCCACATGCTCGGTGATGCAGTGGTCGATGAAGGTGCGCAGCGCCAGCGCTTCGGTACGGCACTCGGCGAGCACGAACCGGGTGTTCTGGAATTCCAGCAGGGGTTTGCCGAACGCCGTGCGCTCCTTGGCGTAGGCGATGGCCAAGTCGACGGCGTGTTCGGCGGCGGCCGCGGCATTCACCGCGATGGACAGCCGTTCCTGCGGCAGCTGCTGTACCAGCTGCACGAAGCCTTGGCCCTCGGCCGGACCGAGCAGGTTGACCGCAGGCACCCGCATGTCGGTGAAGGCCAGCTCGCGGGTGTCGGTGCCCATCGCGCCGATCTTCTGCAGCACCCGGCCGCGTTCGAACCCCGGCAGCCCCTGGGTTTCCGCCACGATCAGCGACAGCCCTCTGCCGCCGGGCGCGTTGCCGGTGCGGGCCACGATGATGAGCAGGTCACAGTGGGTACCGTTGGTGATGAACGTCTTTGCACCGTTGATCACGTAATGGTCACCCTCACGCCGGGCGGTGGTGCRCACGGCCTGCAGGTCGCTACCGGTGCCCGGTTCGGTCATCGCGATCGCGCCGACGAACTCACCGGACGCCAGTCTGGGCAGCCAGCGCTGCTTCTGCTCGTGGTTGCCGTAGGCGTTGATGTAGTGCGCGACGATCGGGCTGTGCACCAGGTAGGCCYAGCAGTCGTCGGCGATGTAGCCCTGCTCGCGCAACACCACGGCCTCGTGCGCGAACGTGCCGCCACCGCCGCCGTACTCAATGGGGCAGCTGATGCACAGCAGGCCGATCTCGCCGGCCTTGTTCCAGAACTCGCGGTCGACCGCGTGCTGCTCGGTCCACCGCCCGTGGTTGGGTTCGGATTCCTTGGCCAGGAAGGTGCGGGTGAGGTTTTGGAGCTGGTCGAGCTCCTCGGTCATCCACGATGATCGGTAGGTCATAGTCTGTCCTCAGTGGCCGGTAAAGTTGTCGGTGATCCGTTCGGCGATTTTCGTCGCGGTGGCAAGGGTTCCGGTGTCGGGGACGACCTCGGCGGCCAGCCTGGCGGCGAGCGCGTCGGCGAGCGCGTCGGCGGCGATGATCGRCTCGCCGGTGAGCAGCATCCGCATCGCCGTGGCCTTGCCGGCCGCGTGCACCAGCCGCTGGGTGCCGCCCGCGCCCGGGATCACCCCGAGGGTCACCTCGGGCAGCCCGCCCTTCGAGGCGGAGTAGGCGGTCTGGCCGATCTGCCTTGCAAAGGCCGCGGTCGACGCGGTGTTGACGATGACGGCTTCTCGGATACTCATGCTGTCCGACGGTACGGCAGGCTATACAAACGGTCAGCTGATCATCCTGCTCGCCGACCTCACCCTCAGCCAGGTCCGCGACCTACGTGCCGCCGGCATTTCCACCAAGCCCGATCCAGAGCACACCCAGGCGCTGGGCATCCTGATCCGCGAACTCGGCCCTCGCCCGCTGCAACCCATGGTCGAGCAGTTCTGGAACCGCCTCGCCCAGGACGCGCCCACCGCCGGACCACCGCCAGAGCTGGAGATCAAAATCAGACCAGTCCCGTGACCCTGACGCAGGGCTCCGGCGTGCCTGCGGTGACGTTCTCCCGTGCCGCGGCRGGTGCGGCCGAACCCAGCTGCGTGTTCCGCCCCGGTTCAGCCTGACCACCCGGTTCAGCCGCGCAGCGCGGAGCGGTCGGTGAAGCTTCGGCTGCAATTCGGAGGCAAGAGGTATTTTGCGGGGGCTTCCCGACAGCGGACCGGATGCGGATCAAATATTCAGAGGAGGCCGATGGTGAGGCGTCGTGGCTGGCTCCCGGTAGCCGCGTGTGTGGGGATCGGCCTCAACAGCATCCGGCTGCGCGGCCGGGTAGGTGCCATCGACGTCATCGAATCGGTGGACCATGGGCCCCCGGGGGGCGCGCCCGGCTCGGACGACCCYCACGCGCAGCGTCCGCCGTACGTCCTCCTCCTCGCTTCCGGAGTGCGTCTCGGCCCCGAGCATCGCCGCGCGGCCGACGCGTACGCGCGTCGGCACGGCTGCGAGGTCCTCGACCTGGTCCCGGCCGAGATGTCGGCGCACCGGATCCTCGACCTGGCGCGGATGGTCGACCCGTCCACCTACCGGTCAGCCCGGCTGGCCCGCGGTCGCGGTGCCTTCCAAGCGGTGCTCGTCGATGCAGAGGTGCTGGCCCGCACCGGCCTCACCACCGCGGACAGCACCGATCTCACCGACCTCACCGACCTCACCGAGGCCGAGCTCGTGGCCGTGCTCGAGACGTGCAAACGGCACGCCGCCGCGTCCACCGACCTCGCCGTGCTGCCCGGCCTGGTCGGTGCCGAGCCGGACGACGGGCGCACCCGGCTGTCCGTGCACCGCGCCGCCTATGCGTGGGAGCCCGCCAGACGGGTGCTGCCCGCGCTGCGGGACGCCGCCATCCTGCTCGGGGCTACCAGCAACCCGCTCGCGGCACTCGCGGCGGTGACGATGTCCTGGCTGCAGCCGGTCGCCGTGGGCGGTAGCCGACTATTGGTGACGCCCGGGACGCTGCGGCGCAGCATGCTGACGCGGCGACGCGGCGCCCTCCTCCAGCTGGTGGGGATGCCGAGCCGAACCCGTGATCTTCTCGGCGCACCGACCATCGGCCCGGACCCGGCGACGTGCCCGCGGGCTCCGCGACCGATCAGAACGGCGGGCAGGCTCACCCCCACGGAGATCGCCGAGAAGAGATCCCAGTACCGGCGGGAGCTCGCCGGCGGTCTTGACCGGTTCCTCGAGTCGCCTCGCACGACCTGCCCGTGGTGCGGCGGAAACGACCTCTCCGTACGCATGAATGGCCGCGACGTCTCCCAGGGGAAGCCCGGCCGGTTCCGCTACGACCGGTGCGGCGACTGCGGCCACGTCTTCCAGAATCCCCGACTCTCCTTCGAAGGTCTGGACTTCTACTACCGGGACTTCTACGACGGGCTCGGCGCCGCCATGATCGAGGAGGTCTTCGGATTCAGCCCGGGCCCTTATCTCCACCGGGCCAGCCTGTCGATACCGACGCCCCGTCGCTGGTTGGACGTGGGAGGCGGCCATGGACATTTCTGTAACGTGGCGAGAACGGTCTGGCCGACGACGTCGTTCGACGCACTCGACATCGGGGCGGGCATCGAGGAGGCGGAACGCCGACGCTGGGTGGATCGGGCCTACCGCGGATTATTTCCCGATATCGCCGCCGATCTGGCTGACCAGTACGACGTCATCAGCATGTTCCACTACCTCGAACACACCCGGGATCCGCTGRCCGAACTGGATGCCGCCGCACTCGCGCTGGCCCCGGGCCGCCATCTGCTGCTCGAGGTACCGAATCCGGAGAGCCCCGCGGCCCGTATGTACCGCCAACTGTGGCCGGGATGGCTGATTCCGCAACATCAGCACCTTATGCCGGCGGCCAATCTGGCGGCTGCCCTGAGCGAACGTGGCTTCGCGGTCCAGGAGATCCGGTTCGGTGACGTCCATCAGCGGGGGGACCCGGTGATGGCCCTGTACGGGCTGCTCCAGACTGTCGCGCCGTCACCGTCCTCAGCGTGGCGCACCGAGGAGGAGCCGGGCCGCCCGCGGAGGGTCCGGGCGCTGACCGCGGCCGCCATGGTCCCCGCATTCGTGGCAGGCCTGGCCCTGGACGCGATGAGCCGGCCTTATCTGACCGCCGGCAGCCGGTCGAACGCCTACCGCATCCTCGCCCGCCGGAGGTAAGCCGGAGCGCCACATTCCCGCCACCCGCGCGTGATGGCCATGAAACGTGAGTGCCGGACACCGCAGCGCCATGGTGTCCGGCACCGCGCCGGCCAAAGAACCCGGGCGGGCATTGCCGATCGGAATCCGTTCCGGACACCCTCGCCAACGCCGCTACACGTTTCTCCTAGCGGTTCGCCATATTTCAGTGGCGCTCCGTCCAGGTCCTCTCGTCAGCTCAGGCCCAGTCCCAGTTCCAGTCCCAGTCGTCCTTCTGGTGCCCACCCTTGTCGTCCCGGCCCTTCTTGTCCTTACCGTCCCAGTCCTTCTTGT
>NZ_MOMD01000069.1:0-30470 GCF_001983015.1 Frankia sp. CcI156 | reverse complement strand
GGTAGCCCGCCGCGACGAGCGCCCGCACCCACGGGCCGCGGTCGGTCTCGATCCCGACCACGACCTGCTCCGGGCCGGCGTCCTCGGCCAGGTGCCGCCCGATCAGCGCGTGCAGCCGGGCGATCCCGGCCACGCCCTCCGGCAGCCGGCCCTTCGCCAGTCGCCGACCCGTCTCGTCCTGCACCTCCACATCGTGGTGGTCCTGCGCCCAGTCGTCACCGACGAACAGCATCCGGGTCTCCCGTCTCTCGGCACCAGGTCCGGCAGCCTCCAGGAGATCCACCACGCCCTAATGGTCAAGTGCTCACGCCACGATCAGCGGGCACGACATCCCATCTGTGGTCCRCTCTCYYGACCACCGRCAGGGGCACGGTCTGACCTTAGGACTCGTCCTGCRTCCAGGGGCCTCGAGTGCTCACCTGCTGGCGGCTACCGGAACCGAGCCTGCCTCACGGCTGCCCGGTATGTCCCATTAGGGGCCTGCGTACGGGTGCGCCGCCAGGGACTTGAACCCCGAACCCGCGGATTAAGAGATCATCGGTGGTTCGTCCGCCAACGTCCGTGGACGTCCGCCGGTGCCGGTCGCGGGCTCGCAGTTGTCCGCCAAGTCCGTGACCGTTCGCCGCCGTTCGCGGGCTTGGCTGCCATCCAGGCTGCCAGCCTCTGCGATCTCCACCCTGGCGCAGACGGCGCTGATGCCTCTGATCCGTAGTTAGATCWGAATCTTCCGCCGACGTCCGTGGATGTCCACCGCGTCCGCTKACCTGGTGCGCTCCGTCTGCTGGTGTCCGTCAGCGTCCGCGGCCGTCCGACGGCTTGGCTGTCAACTTGGCTGTCACGTCTGCGACGGCCGTCCGACGACCCACGGCCTAGTGGCTCGGTACCTCGCTTAGATCGGGCCCGTCGTCTCGCAGCGTTGCCTGGTCCCTGGCTGTCTCAGATCGCGTGAACGGCAAGATCTTGCACTACTGYTGGAAGCAGGATGTGTTCGGCCGCGAGAACTCTCTCGGACAGGCTTTCGACCGTTTCATCCGGCTGGACGGGTAGTTCGTGTTGCGCGATAACGGGCCCCGCGTCGTACTCTGCTGTGACGATGTGGACTGAAGGCCCGGTAATGYGATCGCCGGAGGCCAGGACGGATTCATGTACTGCTCTGCCGTACATACCTTTTCCGCCATGTCTCGGCAGCAGAGACGGATGCACGTTTATGATCTTACCGGCGTAGGATTTCAGCGTGCACGGGCCAATATTTTTCATGTAACCCGCCGTGACGATCAGGCTGATCTTTCTTTCGTTTAGTAGCGTGCATATAGCCGTGTCGAGCTGATCGGGATCGGGATGCGTGACTCCTGACATGTGAGCGGCCGGTATGGCATGGGCTCGGGCATATGCAAGAGCGCCGGACCCTCCGTTGTTGCTCAGGACCAAGGCCAGGCGGAATGCCGCGGCAGGCCGGAGAGAGGATTGGTGCAGTGCCCGTAGATTGGTCCCGGTATGCGACGCAAACACCGCTACGCGGAAATCAGCCATGTACGGCACCCCGGCAGCTCGGCCGTGGCATCGCGTCCAAGGGCACGTCAAGGTAAGTCATGGGAGCCGACACACGCAGATTTTATGTCCACTCCGGCCTGGTTACCCCAGGCAAGCTCGTCGCTGGCAAGTGAGGGTTGGGCTGTCCGGGGAGCGAAGCGCCCTGGCACTGGTGATGGGGCTGTCGACTGGCGTGCCCTCTGCTCGTTCTTCGGCTGCCCATCGGCGTGCGCGACGAACGTCCGCAGCATCACGTTCCGTTCCTCGGCTGGTTCAGCCCACGCTGGCGACCGGCGGACTTCGTCGAACGTCTCGGATGGTCTACGCGGTGCGGGGTGCGACGGGCCCGGCGAGCACGGCCGCCAGGCCGCRCGCAGCCGGTCGCGCGGCGCGACCCGCACCGCGCTTGATCTCAAAACGAAGGATTCGGCAAATGCGCGGGCTCGTGCTCGTGGGGACCGGGCCGCCGCTGGCCCTGTCGGTGCCGGTCAACCGGTGAGGTCGGCGTGGTGCCGGACGTCCCACCGGTAGGCGTGGCCGTCTCGGCGGAGTTCGAGGAGGTCGACGCTGCCGACGGGCACGCTGATCGGTGGCCGCCTGCGAAGGTCGGTGAGTCGGCGGATGACCTCGTCGGTGGGCGGGGTGGCGTTGCAGTAGGTGACGCTGATGTGGGGTTTGAAACGGGCGGGCTCGTCGGGCACGGCGTCGGCGCCCAGGACGTCACCGATCGCGGCTCGTAGCTGCTCGCGTAGTTCGGCAACTGGGTGCCATGGGGTGGCGCGGAGGAAGGTTCCGCCGGGGTAAGCGGCGATGGGGCCGGCGGTGAGGGCGAACGGCTCGATGTCGGCGCATCGCTCGTCGGCGGCCTTCCCGATCGCGGCGACGGTCTCGGCGGGCAGCTCGTCGGCGAACGCGACGCCCTGCACGGTCATGTGCAGTCCGTCGACCGGCACGGGGTCGAGGTACTCCAGGTCGGCCAGTGCGCGTTGGAATCCGGCCACGTAGTCGGTGAGGGCCTGGTCCTGGAAGACGAGGTACCAGGTCAGGTAGCGCCGGTCCGGCCGCCATCCGGGGCGCCACCACCAGTGATCGGCCATCCGTTCGGTGCGGCGGAAAGCTTCCCAGTCGTCGGCGTCTACCTGGTCTTCGTGGGTCGGCGGCACGACCGCTCAGGGTAGACGGTGTGACCACCCTGATTGGTCGGCTGGGGGCCTGAACGTCAGGCGGTGGGCAGTCTCCAGGCTTTGACGGCGTCGTTGACCTGGGCGATCTCCGGGACGGTGCGCCACTGGGCGGCGGTGAGCAGGAAGTCCCGGGCCCGGCGGGCGACCACTTCGGATCGCAGATCGGCGCCGACGTCGAGTGCTTCGGCAACGAGTGCTCCGGCGCGGTCGGGCTGGGGGTTGGGACCGGTTAGGTAGGTCATGCTTGCGTCGACCAGGGTGAGGGCGTGGCTGGCGGTGGAGTCGGCGGCGGCGRAGATGGGGATGGCCTGGTCTGTGAACTCGCGGGCCCGGTCGGGGGCTCCGGCGGCGAGGTAGGCGGAGGCGGCGTTGCCGGCGATGCGGGATGCGGTGAACGGGTCGAAGGACAGGAAGTAGCCGACGGGGTCGGTGTCCTCGATGCGGGCGTGGGCGGCCAGGGCGCGGCCGACGGCCTCGTCGACTCCGGCGATGTCGCCGAGCTTGCCCAGGGTGCGGGCTTCGCCGCTGATGGCGAGTCGGATGCTGGCGGGGCCGCCGCGGGCGTAGCGCTGGCCGTCGCGGGCAAGGTCCAGGGCTTCGCGGTACCGGCCGCCGTAGTAGGCGATGAAGCTCTGGGTGCCGCGGACCCACGCGGCGAGATCGCGGTGTCCGGCGGTCTTGGCGAGGCTCATCGCCTCGTTGCAGTAGGCGCGGGCAACGAGTTCGTTGCCGAGGTCGAACGCGAGATAACCGAGCAGGCCGGAGAGCTTCCCGCCGATGGCGTACAGCTCGCGGCGCTGGTCGGGGTGCTGGTGTCCGGCCATCAGGTCGGCGACCCACCGGCGCTGCTTCAGGGCGACGGGGTAGACGGTGGCGGCGTCGCTGTTCTCGTAGCGGCGGCCCACGACTTCGATGCTGGTGTCGAGCTGGTGTAGCGCGTCGTCATCGACGTTGGATGCGGCGAACTGCTGCATCCGGCGGGTGACCTCGTCGAGCTCGGCGTCGAGTGCGAACAGCGCTCCGGCTGCGATCACGGTGCGCCGGTCCGGGCTCGTCTCGCTGCCGGCGGTTTCCGTGGTTTCCGAGCTGGCGAGTCCGAGACGGTCTCGGGGGATGCCGAGTCCGTCGGCGAACTTCTCGAAGTTCTCGATGGTGGTGACCTGGCGTTTCCCGCGGACAATCACGCTGATGGACGGCTGCGGGATGCCGGTCATGGCGGCTATCTGCGACTGGGAGGCACCGGTCCACTTCCGGTAGATCGCCAGCACGGTCTGCATGTCCCGTGCGGTGAGGGCCTGGGCCATCTCGGGGCGGTCCCACAGGCCGGTCGGTGCGGTGGGTAGTGGGCGGCGACGGGTCATGGCTGCTCCCATCCACGAAACGGGATGTGTGGCGTGGTGGACCGTGTACCGTCCGCCAGTCTATCCACGCTGAGTATCCATCCACATATCTATTCCGAACTGCCTGGATGCGTGAGCGTACGTCCTGGCTGCGCCCCGTCTCCGCGGCCTGGCTGCGGGACGGGCGCTGGGCGTGGTGACCAGGCAGGAAGGGAGAGATGGCATGACGGACGTGGCTGCACGGCGAACATCGGTGGCAGCGGAACCGGTGTTGTTCGGCGTGGTCCGCTTCGAGGACGACGGTTCCGGCCGGGTGCGGGACACAATGATCACGTTTCGGTCGGCGCAGGAAGCGGAAGCGTTCGCGCTGGATYGCTGCTGGACGCGGTACCAGGTGTGCGCGTTGCGGTTCTTCGTGGAGGAGAAGCCGGCGGAGCTGGGTGACTGGATGGTGCTCGGTGGGCACCTGGATCATCTGGTCACTCGGCGTGCGCGGCGTCTCCGGTGATCGCCCACGACGCCCGGCCGCCGTTGCGTGCGGATGTGGTTCGGGATCGGTCGTTGGCGGCGGTGGTGACGCTGCCGTGGGGTGCCGGCACGTGGGCGGTGGTGATCCAGCCGGGATCGGACCTGGCGGACCTGCACCGGGCCCTGGCGGAGCTTCCGGCAGGGTTGGAGTTCCACTCCGTGCACGGGGCGGGAGACGTCATCCTCGTCTACCAACTGCCCGCCGGGGAGGTCTCCCGGCGGGATCTGCTGCGGCTGACCGGCTCGGCGCTCGACATCCCCACCGGGTTCCCGGACCGGTCGCGGTGGATCACCCGTGAGGAGCAGCAGGCGTACCGGGCGGGGCACGCGGATGCGTTCGGCGCGATCCGCGTCTTCCTGAGCCGCCCCACCGGCGGCCCCCCGGACGGGACAGGTTCAGGCCCGGTCAATCCTCGGGGGTAGACCGGGCCTGAACCGATGAAGGGCCGGATCCGATGGTGACCATGTCATCGGATCCGGCCCTTTCGCATGCCCGGGTGCTACCGGACGCTGTCGCACCGCTCAGCAGGCGGAATGAGCTGGGCGCCGATGGTGGCAAGGCTGCGTTCGATGCGGAGCAGGACCTCCAGGATCTGCTGATCCACCGGCAGGACCGGCAGGGGCACCTCGTCGGRCTCCCTCCCGAGGAGGACGGTCAACAGGTGGTCGTCCGGCCATCCGAGCGCGCGGGAGATGGCGGCGAGCGTGGCGTCCTGGGCGCGGCGGCTGCTGGTGCCCCGTGCCAGTTCCCGTAGGGTCGCGACCGACACCCCGGACGCGGCGGCCAACGCCTGCTGACTCATCCGCCGTTCCCGCATCCGCGCGGTGATCGCGGCACCGACAGCCCGCCCGTCGTCCCCTGCCGTCGTCTCGCGCGCCATCGTGGATCAACACCCCCGGATCGTTTGCTGTTTACCAAACAGTAGTTCGCGTGATGAGCTTCCCGGAAGGCTGCCATGACGGTGGGGCCGTTTTTATAACGAGGCGTTATCCATAGGCGTATAGAAGCTTGGCGAGCGCTCGGCGAGCGGTGCATGGTGGGTGTTGCCCGACGTACCCCGGACCACCCGGGGGCGGGGCTGACCTTCGGAGGTTGACGAATCCATGGCGGTTCCCCGGCGTATTCCCGTGCGCTTCGAGGACGTGTTCCCGGCGGGTGCTTTCGTGCTCGGTGTGGAACCGGCGAACGACTACGAGAAGGTGAAGGCGAACGCTCCCGACCCGCAGGAACGCGACCCGAACACCGGCGAGCGGATCTGGGCGGTGCGGGTGCTGGACCCGGACCCGGCGGCCCGGCAGGCGGAGCTGAAGGTGAAGGTGCCCGGGGAGGTGCAGYCGGTCCTGCCGGAGGTGATGCCGGGCACGCCGTTCCGGCCGGTGCTGTTCGACGGGCTGACGATCACGCTGTGGGTGGACACCAACGGCAAGTACCCGAAGCAGGGCTACGCCATGCGGGCCCTGCGGCTGCGGCAGGTCGGCGCGGTGCGGCGGACGGGGGCGGCGGCATGACCGGCCACGACGCTGACCCATCCGGGTCGTTCACCTCTCTGGCGCTGTACGTCGGGACGAGCTGGTACGCGGTGTGTCACAGCTACCCCCACCGGCCCCCGATCCTGTYCCTCACCGTGGGCCCGACCGCGCTCTCCCTGTCATCCGTCGCTGAGGCGGACCCGGCGGCGCACCTCGCGTTCGCGCGGGCGTTGCGCGACGCGGTGAACACCTACCTCGCCGACTGCGAGCGGATCGCCCTCGCCGCACAGAACGACGCCCCGCCGACGGAAAACGCGGCGTAGCGCCTCCCTCATTTTCCGGAACGTTTCCCTCTCCCCCTTCCCTCTTCCCGTGGTTTCGTGCGCTCGAAAACAGGGTGGTATTGCCATGTCCAGAATCTACGGTGACCAGCGGATGCCGCGGATTCCGTCCCGGCCGGACAAGATGCGGGTGCCGCTGTGGATGCTGCTCCTCGCGGTGGCCGGCAAGGGGCTGGTGCTCGGGGTGCGCTGGTGCTGGCGGCACCGGATCGCCGTTCCCGTCGCGGTCGGCCTGCTGGTGTTCGTCCACCGGTTCGGCCTGCTGGGCCTGGTGGGCCTGCTCGTCGGTCTGCTGCTGGTGGCGGTGGTCTGGCGGCGGGTGCATCCGGTGTCGTTCGGGTGGCTGGCACGGTGGGTGTGGGGACGGGTCCGGCTGGCGTTCGTCTACCGGCGGCGGTGGCGGCCGGCGATGGTGCACACCGACCTGGCGATCCGGGTCCCGACCTCGAACGCCGATCAGGTCACCTTCGACGACTACTACCCCCGGATCCGTTCTATCCGCTCGACGCGAGCGGTGGACGTGCTGCGGGTGGAACTACTTCCCGGGCAGACCCCGGAACAGTGGGCGGAGCAGGCCGAAGCCCTGCGGCACGTGTTCCGGGCCCGGCGCTGTCAGGTCCAGGCAGAACCGCACCGGTTCGTCCGGCTGCACTTCCACCACCGTGACACCCTCGTCCGCCCTGTCACTCCCGGTGACCTCGACGGGCCCCGACCCGGCGACGTGGCCCCGGATCTCGTGGACGATCCCGGTGCCGCGTCGGGCCTGCTGGTGGCGGAGCTGGGCGCGGTCCCGGTCGGCCGCTGTGAGGACGGCTCTCCGTGAACCCTGCCGGTCCGCGGGACGCATGTCCTCGTCGCGGGGGCCACCGGTGCCGGTAAGGGCTCGGTGCTGTGGTCGATCATCCGCGGTCTCGGCCCGGCGGTGCGGGCGGGCCTGGTGAAGCTGTGGGTGTGCGACCCCAAGGGCGGGATGGAACTCGCTTTCGGTGAGCCCTTGTTCGCCCGGTTCGCCACCACGACAGGGGAGATTGCGGATCTCCTCGACCACGCGGTGACGGTCATGCAACGACGCACGGCACGGCTCCGCGGCCGGACCCGGCTGCACACCCCCACCGTCGGCGATCCGCTGATCGTGGTGGTGGTCGACGAAATGACGTCGGGGCGCTTGTGTCATAAATAGGGCCCACACCCCCCCGATCCGGGCTGGTGTGGGCCGAAGACGTCGGTCGGGCGCTCGTGTCACTCCCGACGGGCCTGCCGGCATCGTGCGCGTGCGCCGGGCGTTGCCTCGTGGTCGCATGCGGAGTGATCGAAATAGGGCCGCATCCCCTCCACACCCCCCGACGACTGGGGAGGGGATGTGGCCGGATCGGGGCCACAGAGCCACGTGATTGTGAGGGCCTCCCTCAGGCGGGCGCCCTGCGGGATGTACTGCTCCACCACGCGGAGCAGCTCGTCGGCGGTCGTGCCGCCGTCCAACTGGAGATCCATGGTGTCGGCGGTCTTGWCGACGCGCACCCGCACGCCCACGTGGTCGTTCGTTCGGCTCGCGGTCATAGCGGACACGGTAGCGCGTCGGGAGCGAGCCGGACAGTCGAGGTCGTGCATCGACCCATCTGCACACAGGGTTGGCGGGTGTGGAGCGCAGCACCGGGCCGCAGCCGGCCACCCCGGACGAGCTGATCGGCATAGCCGAGCTCCGGACCCTCCTCGGGGTCGGCAAGGCCCGCGCCTACACGATCACCAGAGACCGCGCGTTCCCCGCGCCCTGGTACGAGGGTGCCGACGGCCAGACCCGCCTGTGGCTCCGCGCGGACGTTGAGATCTGGCTGGACGCCCACCGCCCCGGTTGGCGCGGCGAGGGCTAATTACCACACCGCCCGGACGTCGTGCGTCGCGGGCGGTGTGGTGGTCAGACATCGATGGTGGAGTGGCTCAGGCCAGGCGAGCGCGGATGACCGCCAGGTCATCGTCTTGTCGTCGCTTGAGCCGCCCGCGACCGTCGCTGGCCAGATCGGCCGGGCGCAGGATGACCAGGCGGAGACCCTGGGTTGGTATCAGCTCCTCTCTGCGACGGTCGTACAGGGCTCGCTGCTCGCCCCGGTGAACGCCGCTGACCGTCAGCCGGTCGGGTTTGTCGAAGTGGGGTGTCGGCTGGTCGTGCTGGCGCTCGCGGTACTCGACGACCAGGCGGCGGGTGGGCCAGTAGGCGTCGACGGGCAGACGGACGCGGCGGCCGGTCGAGGGGCTCGGGTCGCCGAGAAGCCAGTCGAAGCGGTGTTGGCGTAGGCCGGTCTCRCCGACCGCCTCGTCGCAGAGGTCGAGCACGTACCACTCGTCGGATTTGGTGCGGGCGCCTGCGCCGTCGGGTGGTGGAGTTGCGCCATCGGGTGACATGGCGGCAGGATCCACCGCACGTCCGACAAACTCGGATCAGCCGTTCCGCCATGTGGCGAGGGTCACTCACCCCTGTGTCATGACTGAGCCGGTCCGTCCGCTCCACACCCCCCGTCGGTCGGCCTCGGTAGCGAGGTCTGCGGGGGGTGTGGACGGGCTAGCGGGGCGGGATGCTGGATGGGGCGATGAACAGAAGAACGGCGGCGATGTTCCCGAACGGTTCGACAAAAACCGCGTCCTCKGGAAGGGCCGCGAGGGCGGCCACGACGTGTTCCCGGTTAGCTCCGGGCCTGATGGTGAGCTGCCATATCCCGTCCGATCCCGTTGGTTGAACCTGGACAAATGTATGCCTCAGAATCACGTCATCTCCTCGCGTGCGCGCGTGTGATCGCTCAGCACGCTAACGAGGTGGACGCGCGATTCTCGCCACAATCGGGCTATTCGAGGAAGCGAACGCCTGGCCGGGACCGGAGATCCAGCTGAGCGACGACATACCGCATAGCGTCGGCGGCGTGGTCGTTCTCCTTCAGCGGCTCATCCTTGCGCTCGCCGTCCTCAGCGCGACGGGACTTGGACGCCCACACGTATTGCGGGATCTCCTCCGCGAGCCGTCCGGGCTTCTCGCGCTTCGCCAACTCGTGGTCCCGCTCCACGAGGCTGTCCMGGAACACCTTCAGTCGGTTGGTGGAGAGTCTCTCCTTCACGGCCTGGATCCCGCGGGACACATTCTTGGTCGCGGGGCAGGTCGAGTATCCCAACTCCCGCTCCAGCGTCGCCCGGTCCTCCGCGTCGTGGTCGCACACCACCTCCAGAGGATCGGCGAATCCGCGAGCCGCCTCCCGGATGGTCTGGCAGTGGTCGGCGACGGTTCGGCCGGTTCGGTAGATCTCCCTCACAAGCCACAGCCCGCCGTCCGGATCTTCGGCCCACAACTGCCACGTGAACGGGTTGACGAATCCGAAGTCGACAGCCCACCGGATGGTCCAATCCCGAGGGATCTTGAACGGATCCACGACGTGGATCGAGTCGTCCCACTCCTCGTAGATCACCCCCTCGGCGGCGGCCCAGATCCCATCCAGATACCGCAGCTTGYGGACGCCGGTCAGCTTGCCGAGCTTCCCGACGATGTAATCCCGTCCGGCCTCGGTCAGGCTCCCGTCCTCGCGGACGTAGACCGGATTGTCCYGGTGGCGGCTGGGGACCATCCGCATCCCCTCCTGGTCGCACCGCAGCTTGATCCAGTGCTTCGGGTGGCTTGGATTGCACGCGAGGATGATCTGTTTGTCCGCGAGGGCCGTTCCCCGCAGACGCGAGAACACGGTCTCGTACGCGGTCTTGGAGATCTCCGTGGCCTCGTCCACAAAGATGATGTCCAGCTCCGAAGAAAGGAACTTGGTGGGCTGGTCCAATCCGCCCACGATGATGGTCGATCCATTCTGGTAGCGGTATTTCGCGGCCTCCCGGGGCGAGCCGCCGAACCACGCGACGATCCCCGCGTCCAGTGCCGACCGCACCACGAACCGCTCGAAGAGATTCAGAGTGGTGCCAGCCAACGAGATGTTGGTCTGCCGCAGAATCAGAGCCTGCGTCCCCGGCACGGCCATGCACGTGAGGTGCACCTTCCAGAGGGCGGCGAGGCTCTTCCCGGTCCCCGCAGGACCGGAGAAGCAGATCTCCGCATCCCTCGCGGTCAGAAGGGCGGCGGCCCCTCCGCGCGGGCGGTAGGCGATCGTCCGCGTTTCGGGACGCCCGATGGTCGCGCTCATCCCACACCCCCCGGATGAGCCGGACCCTCCGAGGAGGGGACCGGAGGCGACGCCGTGATGGGCGGTGTGGCGTCGGCCGCCCGCCGACACGCCGAACGAGCGGCCTTGGTGCGGTCGTGGTCGCAATGTCGGTGGCTCCCGTTCGCCCTCTCTGGCTTGGTCGTCGCGCGTCGCGCGCGACGCGCGGACGGCTCCATGGGGGCGCTTGAGAGCGACGCTGACAGCCCGTCGCGCGCGTCGCGTGCGACGTCTTGGGCCGGCACGTCAGGGGCCGCACGGAGTGGGGCGGACGCGGTCGGCGCGCGGCCCGTCGCGGCCTCGGTCTCGGCCCGGCACCGGCGGCACCAGACCACCTCACCGGCCAGGGGCGCCCACAGCGATTGCTCGAACCACAGGTCGTGCCCGCACGCGAGACCCACCCGGAACTCTCTCACGATGCGCCCCCGTGCTGCGGGCAGCCGGGCGCGTGCGTCCAGGCCAGGCCGTCCGGCACGGCCTGGGCGCGGCACTCGGGGCCGTACGCCCCCTCGGCGGCGCACGCGGGGCACCAGTCGCCGAACGTCGGCGTGCCCGGGTGGGTCGGACATTCATCCGGGGGCGCGGCCTCGCGGGCCGCGCAGTCTTGGCATTGCATGAGGACTMCTTCGGGTCCCCCGATGGGCGAGGCGGGGTGTCCTCGGGTTGGCTCCCTTTGGTGAGGCTTGGTCAGACGGCGTCGGTGCGGGGGGCCTCGGCCTCGGTCAGCGCGTCCTCGATCGCCTCGGCTACGGAGCCGAGATAGTTCCTCATGGCGTCAACGAGGATGAACCACTGGTCTTGGACTTCGTCGACGCAACCAACCTCCCTCACCGCGTCACCGACTGAGTACAGTTGCCCCTCGCCTAGGACTGCCTCTTTCACCGGGCCGATCCGCAGGGACACGCCCGTCATGAGAGTGACCATGGCTTCCTCAGCGGCCCGRCGAGGCAGATCCGAGGCCATGACCTGCCTGAGAAGGGAGGCGATCAACGCGGGGTTGTCTTCCATCAGGGGCTCCTGGTGAACTGAGGGGGGGTGGGCTACTGGAGCTTGAGGTCTTTCTTAACCTCCTCGGCCGAGTGGGGGTACATCAGGTCCAGGTGCTTTACTGCCCACGCAAGGAGAAGGTGAAAGAGGTAGATCTCGCCGTCTCCGCCAAATCGGATGACGAACTTCCGAGTCATGGAGTAATCGTTTTGGACTTCCACCCTCATGCCCGGGGGCATCTGGGTACCGTCGACTACGAGTTCGGTGTAGCCCCCATGCCCCCAGTCACCTCCCCGCTGCCCGGTGGACCTCAGTTCGACCTCAATTTCGCTAGTAGAGAGCCCCAGCACGCTCTTTGCGGTCTTCACCTCTTCCCGCACGGCCGGCGGCTGGAAGTAAGGCTTGTCGTCCATGTCGAGGCAGTCCAACTCGTCGTTCATTTCAGCTCTCCTTCTCGGGCTTCATTCCGTCGATCCAGCGGAGGCCGGGGATGACACGGCGCTGCATCCCCGTCTCAGGGTCCTTCAGACGCTTGGTCTTGGGGTCGATCCCCTTGCTCTCCAACATCCCGTTGAGCTTCTCGGTGGAGAGCTTCCGATCGGACCCCGTGTAGGCGAGCCAGGCCGCCTTGAGGTCCTCCGTCCCGACGTTCGAGTTGGCCTCGGTCGTGCGGACGGTGTACGCCTCCAGGAACTTGCCCACCGCGTCCTTATCGGCGCGGTACTCCTTTACCGCCTGCTCGATCTCGGGTGGTGCGGCGAGGCCCCGCTTACCCCCGCCTTTGGCCTGCCAGTCGAGGCAGCCGGCCAACGCCCACTGAAAGATCCCAGCGGCCTCATCCTCGAAGATCCTTTCCTCAAGCTTGTAAACCTGCTCAGACTGAGGAACGGTGCCGCGAGTGTGGATGATGAGCACACGATTCCAGAGCGCGTCGTCCCCATACCTCAGATCGGGCTCGTTGTTGGTGTCCATCCATAGGGTGAACACGGTCTGGATGTCGACCGCCTTTTCGTACTTTCGGGAAACGGACTTCTTCGAGCCCACACCGTCCATTACGTCTTTGACCAAGGATTCCTGGACCCTGAGGCCCTTCTCGGTCTCAGACCACCTCGCGTACCGCTTGTTGTGCAGGTCCGCCAGGCCGTCGTTGTTCTTTCCCTCGCCGCCGCGCTGCCATTGGAACGCATCCCGCTTGACGTTCTTGGCATAGTCCCCGAAGATCCGAACCATGATTTCCTGGAACACACTCTTCCCGGAATCGGTCGGCCCCTGGAGGATGAAGAACCACTTCACAGCCTCGCCGACGAGCGTGGAGCCCACGGCGCGCTGGATGAAGCTCGTGGTCTCACCCGGCCGTGGAACGGCCACCCCCTCACCGGGGAATGTGTCGGCGAGGAACTTGAGCCACTGCGGGCACGTCGCGGTGGGGTCCCACAGCGCCCGGCTGCTCATCGTCAGCAGGTCGGCGGAGTCCGACGGACGAGCCAGGCCCGTTCGCAGTTCGGCGGTGATGCCATCGGCCAGGGCCCAGAGCCAAGGCTTGTTGTCGAGTTCCTCGGCCTGGATCGTCACGCCCCGAATTGACTGGGCCGCCAGGAGACTTGCCTTGAGTGAGAGGGTGTTGAGGCTCTGCTGTCCCCAGGCGAGGTGCTTCTTGCGCCTGTCGCCCTCCTCCAGGCTCGCGGCCTGGCGGATGAAGTCGCGGCCGAGTTCCTTCATCCACTCAACGACGCTCCCGACGCCATCGCGTCGCCACACCCTGCGTTCGTGGTCGTAGGTGATCCACGTCTTCCACTGGTCGACCCAGCGCACCTCGTGGCCGTGACGGTCGATGAACCGCGCGGCGTTGCCGGTGTGGGTCAGCTCCTCGAAGTCGGCCCACCATGCGCGGTTGCCGCTAACCTCGTTGGCCGCGACGGCGCGAGCAGCGTTCTCTATCTCCCGCGCGAGCTGGCCGTCCGGGTCGCTGCGACCGCCGAACTTCTCGCGGAACGCCGCGCAGTGGTCGCGCAGCACGGCGCCGGCCAGAGGGAGGGCGAGGCCCGCCTTGAGAAGCTCCTTCGCGGCCCTGTGGCAGTCCTCCGAGCGGTCGCCCGTGTCGGCCGCGAGAAGCGCTCTCACGGACGCGCTGAGGCCCTCCAGGGCGCCCCTGGCGTCATCGGGCGAGGCCCACTCGAAGGCGGCCCCCTCGGCGGGTGTGGTCTCGGCCGTGTCATCGGTGGGCAGGGTCGAGGGATCGAGCGTCGGGCCGTCGTCCCACAGGAACCGTCCGAGCGCGCCCCGGGGGCCGTTCTCGCCCTTGTGGTTGCGGCGGCCCGGCGGGCGGATGAACGACGACGGCGCGCGGTAGTCGCCGCCGTTGACGCCCAGGTGAAGCCGCCGCTGCCACAAGCGGTGCTCGTCGGGCGTGAGCGCCGGGCCGTCCAGCAGCCACGCGGCCTGGTACGAGCCGGGCGACGTCTCCCAGGCGATCGTGGGACGCAGGCTCTCGGGAAGGCTGCGAGGGTCGACCTCGTCCAGGTCGTGGAACAGAACGCGGCTCGGCAGCGTGTCAGCGTCGGTCCAGCCCCGAGTGTCGAGGCGGAACAGGGTCGGGTGCAGGAACACGTCCAGGCCCCACACCCCGCGCAGCCGGAACGCGAGGGACTCGACCGAAGAGGGGTCGTCGGGGTCCCACTCGAATGGCTCCCGGGTCAGCCGGCCGCGCGAGTCGGCCGTCCCCGCGACGCCGGGCGGCATCGTCGGCAGCGAGGCCCGGCCTCGGACGCCGTGCCAGGCAAAGATCCGGGCGACGACGTGAGCCAGGCTCAGCGGACCGAGGGGGCCTTCCTCCTGCTCGGAGAGACGGCCGATTTCATCCGCCGAGTCGAATTCCAGCGCGGGAATGGTTGACTTTCTCATCAGGGTTTTGTTACCCTTATCTTGTTGGACGTCGCTGCGCGACGTGTGCGGGAATCCTTCGGTTGGCTCCTGGCGAATTCCCTTGAAAGACCCTCGGGTTGGTCCCCCGGGGGTCTTTCGCTTTTACGCGGCGGGCGTGTAGAACTGGAACTTCACCACATCGCCGTCGACGCGGACCCTCACTCGCCGCCCCTTGCGGCTGGCCCGAACGGCGAGGGTCACGCGGAACTGGCCTGGGTCGATGTAGAAGTCCTCACCCCGGCGCACGGCCCACACCGCCCCGTCGGTCCATTCGTGCCACGGGTAGCGGATGGGCGGGTGYGTCACCTCTTCGAGGCTTTCGGCGATTCTCTGGGCCATGGCTCCTCCTGGTTTGTGGCGCGTCAAGGGGCGCGCGAGATGYGCGTTCGTTGTGATATACCCATATTATCCGATCCTGATCATGGACTCAACGATTCCTCGCGCCGATTTTTGAAAAGGTTTATCGACGCAGCGTGCTCGGAGGGTAACTGCGCTCGTGACAATCGAGTGTCATCGGGTGTAAACCCCATGAAGGAGGGGTCCCTTAGAAAGGTTTACACTTTGTGACAGTCGAGTGTCACAGGTAAAGTGACCAGGTGGACACGCTGCGTGATGTGGCCTCGCGAGAGGGCGGAGGCTGCCCGACGTCCCTCCGAGGAKAGGGAGAGCGGCCCGTCAGATGGGGCGGCTCGACCGCCACTCTACCCCTCCACCATCCGTCCCTCTCCACCCGAATCCGCTGGCGCCCCCTCACCAGCCAGCTCTCCCACGCGCGCAGGCTCCGACCAGCTCCGAGGAACCATCGGCTCTGCGACGTCGCGCGCGTCGATCGGGGGGTGTGGGGTGGCCTCGCCGGGCAGGCCAGCGGCTGCGCTGACAACCGCGCGCGCGTCGCACGATCGATGACGTGGGCGAGCCAGGGACGACGCGCGGACGCGCTCCGACGACGCGCCCGAGGCACGAGGGCAGGCGCTGGCGGGGGGTGTGGGCCTAACGGCCAGGGGGGCCTCAGCGGTCCACCGCTCATACCCGAGGGGATGACGCTGCGTGAGCCCCTCGCCGTGACGCTGAGTCACTGTGACGCTGCGCGAGGACCGACCCGAGGAACGAGGGCGACGCCAGGCCAGCGTCACCGGCGGTCGACGCTGCGTGCCGATGGTGGGCGATATGGGCGATTCTGACGCGCGATAAGTCTTCTTATGCTGAGTCAGAAACCTGCGCCAGCAGGAAATGGCCTCGCTGCTCATGCGGGTGGTGGGGAACGTGCCGGTAAAGCTGGTTGTTTGTGCTGGCTATAGCCAGCGTGCGACAATGAATGAGGGGATCGTCAAGGTTATTCCCCGCCATTCTTTCCCTCGCTTCGCGAGGGATTCTCGAAGGGAATTCGCGTGCCAGGCCGTCAGCTGCCGAGGGAACCGAGGGGTGATCCGGAGGCCCGCGCGGAGGCTGTCGCCATGCGGCGTCGAAAGATCCAGGACGTCGCGAATATGTTCCGGAGCGAGGCCCGTCTCACCAAGGCCGACAGGCGGAAGCTCGCGGCTCGGTGGGGCCAGGACAATGAGCGCCTGGTTGAGACGTTCATCGGCCGCCATTTCGCCGAGATCTACTACGTTCTCACCGATGCCCGCGCCGAGGGCTTGTGGTTCGCGGACGCGGACGAGCGGATGATGACGCGGCAGCAGGACGCCGACATGCTGCGCCGCTCCGCGCGTGAGGCTTTCCTCGCCGGCAACCGCGTGCCCKTGCGGAATCTCGAAGCCGCCGAGGCCATGCGAGCCAACGCCGCCAAGGAGCTCGGCCAGTACCTTCCGCCCGAGCCTCCGCGCCCGGCCCCGGTCGAGTTCCACATCGAGGTGGACGGCGCGAGCCTCGCGGACATCGCCCGGCCGGCGCACGCCATCGAGCCCGGCCCGGCCGCGTCCTCTCCGCGCGCCGAGGCCGACCAGGCCACACCGCCCGACAGCCTTCCCGGGGTTGCGGACCCCACTTCGTGGGGAGCGGGCTTGCCGGGCGGTGTGGCCGCCCCTCACGAGGAGCCAACTCCCGAACTCGCCCCGGCTGAGGAGCCGTGGGTCAACGTCTTCGACCGGGAGGAATTGTGATTCCGATTCGGGCGGCTTCGCCGCCCTTCGACCTGCGCGGCACGGGGGCTCAGATCGGGGCGCCCATCCCCGGCTGGTTCCAGGCTTTCAAGGAGCATTGGATCGACGGCGATCCGGGCGGAATGACCCAAGAGCGGATCGACGAGCTGAACGCCATTCTCCGCCGTGCGCAGGAGAACCCGAGCGGCGCCGAGGCCCGGCAGATGCGCGCCGTGGCCCGGCGCCGCGAGATCGAAGCCGCCGCGCGGAGCGCCTTCCTGCGCCTGTTCAGCGACGGCAGCGCCCGGCTGACGGAAGACCACCTCCGCGACGCCGAGGCAGAGGCCGCGACGCTCGACCCCGACATCGACGGCCTGGACCGCGCGGTGGCGCTGTACCTCGTGGATCTGGTGCGCGAGCGGCTCGCGAGTCAGGCTGAGACCGACGCGCGCCGGACCGAGTTCGCGTCTCGGCTCGGCGAGATCGACGCCAAGTTCGACCGCTTGGACGCCGAGGCCGCGAAGGCGGTCGCCGCCGCACGCGAGGCTCTGGCCGAGGCGGGCCGTCGACTGGAGGCCCGGCGGGACCACCTCGCCGACGTGCGCCGCAGCATGGTCGAGAAGGGCATCCCGGCCGAGGATCTCGGCCGCGCCGACGTCGATCCGCGCGCGGTGCTCTCGGCCCTGGCCGGTGGCCGGCGGCCCGCGACGCTGCCCGCGCGGATCGCCGACGCGCTCGGCCCCGTCACCTGGGTTCGGGGCCGCGCCCGTCACGACCCCTTGGCGCCGCTGCCCCGCGCACGACGCGCCGACCCCGACGCGCCCGTTGAGCGTGGGGTGCGGATCTGATGCGGCCCCGCGGATCGGCCGACGACCCGCCCGACAACGCGACGCCACCGGGGGGTGTGGACCAGACCGAGCGGCCCGATCCCCTCGCCGAGCTGACGCTCTGGGTTCAGCGGGAGCAGGCCCGCACTCCGAGCGCGGCGAGGGGGACACCCCGCCGACGCCGGCCGGGTCGACGCGGACGGGGGCGGACCCCGGGGACCCGGGGGCGGCGCTGTGCCTAGCGGCCTGCTCAGCGTCGCCGGCCTGGCCTGGATCGCCGGTCTCGTTACGGCCGCCGTCTGGGTTCTCGCGGGCCTCGGCTGGGGTCTTCTCGCGCTGGGCCTGGTGGGCGGGCTCGCGCTGCTGTGCGTCGACAGCTTGTTGGACGAGGACGACGACCCGGAGACGCGCGAGCGCGTCCGGCTGGTCGACCGAGCTTTGAGGAGAACCCCCGATGGGGACTGACCGGTTCGACACCGAGTTCCGCCGCGCGCTGCGCGAGGCGTTCGCGGATGGGGCGCGGGAGCGGCCCGGCGACGTGCTGCGCCAGGCGTTCGCCGAGGCCAGTCGCGACGCG
Organism: Frankia sp. CcI156; assembly: GCF_001983015.1. NCBI lineage: Bacteria > Bacillati > Actinomycetota > Actinomycetes > Frankiales > Frankiaceae > Frankia > Frankia sp. CcI156. The sequence goes on along the minus strand of NZ_MOMD01000069.1, from coordinate 12,502 downwards.
GCCCGCCGCGCCGTCTCGGGCGGGGTGCGCGCGTCCGCCGCGCTGGCGCTGGCTCCGGCCCGGGAGGGTCTCCGCGTGGCGAACCGCGCGGGCCTCACCGCCGACGCCTGGCTGATGGACGAGATCGGATGGGGCGGTGTGGACGCGGCGACGTTCGTCCGCGAGCTGTCCCAGATCACAGCCCCGGCGGTGACGCTGCACCTCAACTCGCCGGGCGGGGATCTGTTCGACGGCTGGGCGATCCGCAACGCGCTGCGGAGCCACCCGGCCCGGGTGACGGCCGTCGTGGAGGGCCTCGCCGCGTCCGCCGCGTCGGTCGTCGCCACCGGGGCGGACCGCGTCGTCATGCGGCCGGGCAGCCAGCAGATGATCCACGACGCCCGGTCGGGATGGGGCGGGGGCAACCCCGAGGAGCTGCGCCGCACGGCCGACCAGCTCGACCGGCTGAGCGACGACATCGCCGCCGCCTACGCCGCCCGCGCGGGGGGCGACGCCTCCGCTTGGCGCGATCTCATGCGGCGCGAGACGTGGTTCTCGGCCACCGAAGCCGTCGCCGCGGGCCTCGCCGACGAGGAGTCGGAATGACCACACCCGCCGATCGTGTCGTCGCGGAGGCCGAGCAGATCGCGCGGCGCGAAGCCTGGGCGGTGTGGGCCGAGATGCGCAAAGCCCGCCCGCTGCGCGGCTCGTTTCTGGGCCTGGCCTGGCGCAGCCTCCACACCGCCCTGACGACGCCGCCCGCGGCTGCCACCGGCAAGGAGAATCCCTGATGGCTAACTTCCCCGTCGACCAGCTCACCCCGCTGAGCGCGACAGACCGACGTCGAGCCGCCGACATCGTGGATCGGCACATCACCCAGTCGCCGACGTCGCCGCTCGGCCAGGCCCGCCAAGCCCTCGCCGATGCCGCGCGCAACGGGACCGAGGCGGCGACGGTCGATCTGGCTGTCCTGCGGCGCGACGCGCTGGCGGGCCTCGGCGTCGCGCTGCACAATCTGGCACGGGATGCCGGCGAGTTCTGGCCGTGGTTCGACGTCGTCCGCGACGAGTGCGACGCCCGGGCCTCAAGCAGCGGCGTCGGAGGCCCGACGTTCGCCGAGACGACCGGGGTTGGCCGGTGAGCGAGGCCCCGCCCAGCCGCGATGAGCGACCAGACCTGTACGACGACCGGGGCCGGCTCGCGAACGACTGGGCGCGCCGGCTGCGGAATGAGCAGGCCGTGACCCAGCGGCATGAAGTCCGGTCGTGGATGGGCGCGGTGACGGGCGCGAGCCCATCAGACAGTGGCTGACCTGTGGTCAGATCATGGCTCGCCTGTGGCAGCCCTCGCCCCTCACCGGGCGGGGGCTGTTCGGCGCTACAGCCCGTGAGCACCTGAGACGTTCTGTGACGATGCGCCCACGTCGCCCCAACGAACGACACGCGCGCGATGCTTTGGCTCGTCAGCGTCGATCTGAGGCGTCCTTAAGGAGCCGCCTCGCGTCATACGTCGCGACGTCGCGCAGCGAGGCCACCGAAAAGCCCCCGCACTGTGCGCGGGGGCCTCGGCAATTGGGCGGTGTGGGGCTACTCGGCCTTGGCGCGAGCCCGACGGCAGGCGGCGCGGGCGGCCTTGGTCTTCGGGTGCGAGCAGTCGGCGTGGGAGGTGTTGACGCGCTTCGGCTTGGCCTCGGTCGTGGGGGCCTCGGTCGCGGTTGGCTCCACACCCGCCGGGGCTTCGTCGACCGGCGCGGGGGTCGGCTCCTCAGCCGGCGCAGCCTCAACGGCCTTGGCCTTGGTGGTGGGCTTCGCGGCGGCGCGACGACGGGCGGCGGGCTTGGCGGTGGGCTCGGTCATTTCAGGCTCCCTCGGTTGCTGTGGGCGGTGCGAGAGCAACGTAGGAGACATCGACGCCCGTCTAAAGGACGACTTCTGTGACGATCCGTGGAGACTTGACCGACGCGTCGTGATGGGGCCAACCAGCGCGCGGATGGCCTCGGCCTCGCTCGGCGTGAGGGGCACCGAGGCCAGCTCACGCGCGCGCTGCGCGGCCGCACATGCGACGTCGGGGGGTGTGGAGCTAAGAAGGGGACGGACGGGCACCGTGGCTCCGGGCAGGCCGACAGATCACCCCTGCTGAGTGATCCGCCCTGTTCGCTGCCCGGGCTAGGGTTCCCCGCTCTTGAGGCCGGGGGAGGGCCTGCCTAAGACGTTACGCGCCGCGCGCGGGGATCGTCAGCGGCGGTCGATCACCACGTGGTCGGTCGTGCCCCGCTTGCCCCGTCCGATGGGCAGCAGCGTGATCCGCACCAGGGCGGATATCGTCGCGCGTTGCTGGGACAAGGTCATCACGTGCTCCCAATGGTGCGCGATGTCCTCCACGTCCAACAGGCCCTCGGCKACCGTCGACCGGGCGAGGGCCGTTTGCCGCTGGCGGTGCCGCGTCAGGTCGTCGCGGATCTGGTCGAGCGCCGCCCGCCTGGCGATGGCCGTCACCTCGTCCGTCGGGTCGTCCTTCGCCATCAGAGCGCCGACCGCAGCCGCGCGGGCCTGGCAAGCCTCGATCTCGGTCGCGACCTTCAGCACCTCTTCGGCGTCGGGCGCCTCGGCCGCCACAAGGTTGTCGATCACGCCCGGCTCGCCGAGCAGCCTCACCACGGTCTCCTCCACATAGGCGTCGACCGGGTCGGCCGCGTGACGCAGGCCCCGGCATCCGCCGCGCTGCTTGTCTGGGCAGATGTAGCCCCGGGACTTCGGCCACGGTTGGTAACCGCTGGGCGTCGGCTTCGCCCCGGGCCGACACGTCACCGTGATCTCGCGGCCCTGGGCCAGGCACTTGCCGCACAGGGCGATCCCGGACAGCAGGTGGACGTGACGGTTCGTCCAACCCTCGGGCGCCGTGCGTCCGGAGAACATGCCGACGAGCTTGAGATGGTCGGCATAGCTGATGATCGGCTCCCACTCGGCCTCGCCGTAATCCACACCCAGCAGGACGCTGCGGCCGGCGATCGCCGGGTTGGTGAGGATGTCGCGCAGAACGGACACGGACCACAGGCCGCCCGTCCGCGACCGGCCCGGGTGGAGCGTCGGCACGCCTCGCTCGTTGAAGTCCTGGACGATCGAGTACAGGGTCTCGCCTCTGAGCGCGCGGGGGGCCATCTCGCGGATCACCGCGGCCTCTTCGGGAACGATCAACCGCCGCTTGTGGTGCTTCAGAGCGTGTGGATCGGGGCGGTAGCCGTAACAACGTCCACCGATCGGACGCCCCTCCTTCGCCGCCTGCAGGTGAGAGTCAGACACTCGCGTGGCCAGCTGCTCGACCTCGTGAGCGTCGACCTCGCCCATGATGCCCGCGACCATCCGGCCGGCGGGTGTGGAGAAGTCGAGATCCGGACCGTTCGTGCACACGATCCGCACGCCGTGCTTGGCGAGCAGCTCGTATGTCTCCATCCGCTCGCGTCGGGTGCGGACGAACCGGCCGGTCATGTAGATCACGATGACCTTGACCTCGTCCCGCCGAACGGCAGCCATGAGCCGCTCGAACTCGGGCCGCTCCTTGCCCTTGGTGGCACTCAGGTCGTTGTCGATGTACGACCCAACGTGACGCCACGAGGGCTCCCGCTCGATGCGCCCCTGGCTGTCCTCGGTCTGCCTGGCGACGCCCTTGGCGTCGTTGCCCGGGTCGCTGCTGATGCGGGCGTAATCCGCCGCGCCGATGATGTGATCAAGCACCTTCTCAATTGTGACACAGCGGGGCAGACGTCATCGCGTCGTTGACGGCGTACGTCACCGACCGGGACGTGAAGAAGCGGATCGGGGCGGCGCTGYCGCTGCTGCTCTCGCAGGGCCGCGCCCCCGGCGTCGTGGTCCTGGCGGCGGTGCAGGACCCGCGTAAGGAGGTGCTGCCCTTCCGGGACCTGTTCCCGGTCCGGGTCGCACTGCGCATGACCGAAGCCGAACAGCCGGATCTCGTGCTCGGCTCCGGTGCCCGGGACCGTGGGGCACGGGCGGACGAGATCCCGCTGTCGCTGCCCGGCGTCGGCTACGTCCTGGCTGAGGGACAGCCGGAACCGGTCCGGGTCCGCGCGGCCCACATCGACGACACCGAGATCAGCCGCACCGTCTGGGCCTACCGGCCGTCGACGGCAACCGGCGGCGGCTGGACACCCGACCTCGACCCCTACACCGACAGCGGCTCCGCCGACGGTGCCGACCCGGCCGGATGGGATGAGGTCGCATGACCACCCCGGCCGGMGATCCGGATCTGTCCGCTCCGCTGCCTGTGGTGCCGGTGTGCACCACCTGCTCCCACCTGTACGTCGCTCACCGGCGGGGCCGTTGCCATGGCGACACCGGCACCCGGGCCGGCTGTGCCTGCACCCACTTCACCGAACCCGCCCCGCCCATCGCTACCGACCGTTCGGATCTCGACGTCGACGTCTCGGAGGAACTGCCCGCGTGACCCTCCCTCCCCCTCCCGGCCCTGACCCGGCCGGCCCCCACGACCCCACCAACCGTGACGATCGGCCCGGCTCTCGGGCGGCGCGGATGCGGATGCCGCTCGCCCGTGCGGTCGTCGAAGCGGTCGCCGTCGAGAACGGCGTGTGCGTCCGGCCGATGGCGATGCGGCGCACGAACCTCGACACYGGCGAAACCGAGATCATCCCCGTACCCTGCGGCGCCACCCTGGCCAGCAAGTGCCCGACCTGCGCGGAGAAGGCCCGGCGGCTGCGGATGGCGCAGTGCAGGGCAGGGTGGCACCTCGACGACGAACCGCTTCCCGACCCGGACCCGCCGTCCGATGACGCGAAGGTCCTTGCCGGCTTCCGCGCGGATCTCGAAGTCGCCCGGCAGGACGCGGAACGGGACAGTGACCCGGCCGGCGTCGCCGAGATCGACGCGCTGATCGGCCAGGTGGACGAGGAACTCAACGCCCTGGGYGTGCGCGGCAAGACTGCCCCGGACAACCGGGACCGGCCCCGCCGTGCCCGCTCGACCCGCCGGCGGCAGGACGCTGCCGACCTGCCGCGGTTGCCCGTGGAGAAGCGCACGATCGGCCGGACGTATGAGGCGGCGGACGGCACGACCTGGCGGCCGTCGATGTTCCTCACGCTGACCTGCGACACCTACGGGCGGGTGAACTCCGACGGAGCTCCGGTGGACCCAGCGTCGTATGACTACCGGCGGGCGGCCCGCGACGCGATCCACTTCCCGAAGCTGATCGACCGCTTCTGGCAGAACCTCCGCCGTGCGGTCGGCTGGGACGTGCAGTACTTCGCCGCGCTCGAACCGCAACGGCGGCTCGCCCCGCACCTGCACGCGGCCCTCCGCGGAACCGTGCCACGGGCCCTGCTGCGGCAGGTGGCGGCGGCCACGTATCACCAGGTCTGGTGGCCACCGTCTGGCCAGCCCGTCTACCTGGACACGGCACTCCCGACCTGGGCAAGCGAAACGGGCGGATACGTCGATCCGGCTTCCGGCCGGCCGCTGCCCACCTGGGATGAGGCGCTCGACGCCATCGGAGACGAGGACGAACCGTCCCATGTGGTGCGCTTCGGCCCGCAACTGCAAGCGGACGGCTTCACCTCGAACTCGGCGCACACCGGCCGGATGATCGGCTACCTCTGCAAGTACCTGACCAAAAGCCTCGACGCCTGCCACACGGCCACCACCGACCGGCAACGGCGCCACGTCGACCGGCTCGCCGAAGCCCTGCGCTACGAACCCTGCTCACCCACCTGCGCGAACTGGCTCCGCTACGGCGTCCAGCCGAAGAACGCGAAACCGGGCCTCGTCCCGGGACGCTGCCGCGGCAAGGCACACCGACGGGAGACCCTCGGCTTCGGCGGCCGGCGGGTCCTGGTGAGCCGCAAGTGGTCCGGCAAGTCGCTGACCGACCACAAGCATGATCGCGTCGCGTTCATCCGGGAGCAGCTCGAAGCGCTCGGCCACACCGCCACCGGCCCGGCCGCGGCAACCGACACCGACCCGGCTCGCACCGCCTGGACGATGCTCCGGCCCGGCGACCCGGCCGCACCTCGCCGCGAACACCTGCTGTTGCAGGCCGTCGCGCAACGCCACGCCTGGCGCGCACAGCTCGACGCGGCCCGACGCGCCGCACCCGACGAACTTCCGGCAATCGGCCTCGGCCCACCGGGCAGGGCACAAGCCGCCTGATCACCCGTCCTGACCCGTGGGAGAGAACCGTGACCAAGCTTCTCCTGACTCCGGCGGAAGCCGCCGAACTCCTCGGTGTCGGCCGGACCACGATCTACGAACTCATGAACAGCGGCGACATCCCGTCCGTGCGGATCGGACGCGCGCGCCGCATCCCGGCCGCTGACCTGGTCGCCTTCGTCGACCGGCTGCGCGGCGTCGTCGAAGAGGGAAAAGCGGCATGACGCGGGCGCGGTGCCGAGCACCACCCACCCCGACCGATCCGGCTCGCAAGCAAGGCGGTCCCGGCGAGTGCGCCAACACCCGACCGGGACCTGAGACCCCACCCCTGCCTCAGACAGGAACGAAGCCCTGATGAACATCTTCTCTTCCRGCAACTTCGGCGCGTGGCGCACCCCCGGCGGAGACTCCCCGCTCGTCGCGACCCGCACCACCGACAGCGGCGACCACACCCTGACGATCCGGCCCGGCGCGGACGTCGGCGACCTCGCCGTGATCCTGGGTGACCTGCCCGCGGACGCCGTGTTCGCCGAGCACTTCGGAGACGTCGACCTCGTCCTGATCTTCCGCCAGGACCCCGGGCTTTCGGCAGTCGTCCCGGCCAACGCCAACCCCTCGACGGGACCGGCGGCGGCGAGCGTCCCCCGCCCATAGCGGCTGCTCTGCCTGCTCTACCCCTCCATTTTTCTTCCGTCCTCTGGTGGCGCCTGAAGCTGTCGGGGTGTCGGACGGGTCCAGGGTCGGCCGTAGGCCGATCGCGTCAGCGACGCGAAGCGCCCTGGACGCGGCCGGCGCCCCGGCAGACCATTCCTGCGCCAGAGAACGGAAAGCCACCGGCACCGGGCAACGCCACCCGCGGCCCGCGCGCCTCTCCCCGTTCTTTCGGCAAGGAGCCCCTTTCATCATGAACACCGACCACGACGGGCACCCGACGATGAGCCTTCAACAGGCTCTCCGGGAACACCTCGACCGTGCCCGCGCCGGACAGGGTCGGCTCTACCCCCAGCCGGACGGTGAGTCCAAGTTCGCCTGCGACATGGGCGACAGCCGCTACGGCTGCCCGTGGTGCGACACCATCGAATGGCCCGACGGCAACCCGCTGGACGCTGCCTGATGGCCGCGCGCAAGGGCCGGCGCGGCGCCGGTGAGGGCGCGATCTACAAGGACGCTTCCGGCCGCTGGCGAGCGACCGTGGACCTCGGCTGGAAGGACGGGAAGCGACAGCGGAAGTACCTGTCCGGCAAGACCCGCACGGAGGTCGCGGAGAAGCTGCGGGCACTGCGCCGAGAGCAGGAAGACGGCGTCGCCGTGGTCACCGGGGTGAAGCCGCTGACGCTGGACGAGTGGCTCACGTTCTGGCTGGACACGATCGCGGCGAGGAAGGTCCGCCCGTCCACCCTGGCGACCTACCGCGGGTACGTGCGGAACCGGATCGTCCCGGCGCTCGGCGCGGTCCGGCTCGACCGGCTCGCCCCGGAGCACCTCGAAGCGTTCTACCACCGGTGCGAGAAAGAAGGGCTCGCCGCGGCCACGGTGCTCCAGATGCATCGGATCATCTCCCGTGCGCTGAAGGTCGCGCACCGGCGGGGACGGATCGTCCGGAACGTGGCAACGCTGGTCGATCCGCCTTCCGTCGACCGGGACGAGATCCGTCCGCTCACGGCGTCGGACGCGCGGGCCATCCTCGACACGGCGAAGGGCCAGCGCAACGCGGCCCGCTGGTCCGTCGCGCTGGCGCTCGGGCTCCGGCAGGGTGAGGCGCTGGGCCTGCCCTGGGACGCGGTCGACCTGGACGCGGTCCCGGCCACGCTCACGGTGCGCCAAGCCCTGCAACGGCGGGCCTGGGCGCACGGCTGTGCCGACCCGAAGAACTGCACCACTGCCCGTCGGTGCCCCCGTCGTACCGGCGGGGGCCTGGTGATCGTCCGTCCGAAGAGCCGGGCCGGTCGGCGGACGATCGTGATCCCGCCGAACCTGGCGGCCAGCCTGCGGGCCCACCGGGCCGCACAGCGCGCCGAACAGCAGGCGGCCGGCGGCGAGTGGGCCAACGAACACGATCTCGTGTTCGTCCAGCCGAACGGGCGGCCGCTCGACCCCCGGGCTGACCACCGGGCCTGGCAGGACCTGCTGTCACAGGCCGGTGTCCGCGCGGCCCGGCTCCACGACGCCCGGCACACGATGGCGAGTCTGCTGCTCGCGCAGAAGGTTCACCCGCGGGTGGTCATGGAGATCATGGGGCACTCGCAGATCAGCCTGACCCTCGGTACGTACAGCCACGTGGCGCCGGAGCTGTCGACGGACGCGGCGGATCGGATGGGCTCCGCCCTATGGGGAGAAACAACCCCGGCCACGGACGGTGAAGAAGGCCAAAACCAGGAGAACGAGAAAGGCTGACATGGCGCGCGCCCGTGGCCGCCCACTGGCTGCCCACATGGCTGCCAGAAAGAAACGGCGGCCCCGTCCAAATGGACGAAACCGCTGGTAGATACGGGTGCACCGGCCGGACCACAATAAGAACCGGACGATCTTGGTTGAGGGCCCTGAGATCGTCGTTCGTCAGGTAGGGACACGTGCCCTGACCAGGGGCGACGCATGAGGACCCCAGACGGCGCCGGCCCGGCCGGCGCTCCGGCCGTGGACGTGTCGGCCCAGARCAGGGACATCGCGGTCACCCTGGTGACGTTGATCATGGCGCTGGTTGTCGGGTTGACGTTCTTGTTCGGCTTCGGCAATGTCCTCCAACTCGGGCTTCGGTTGGGRGTGCCGATCTGGATCGCGCCGCTGGTAGYCCCGGCCGTGGACCTGTCTGTGGTAGGGCTTTTGCTCGGGACGCGGCAGTTGGCGTTGCGGGGCGCTCCGGTCGAGCTTCTGCGTCCGGCCCGGCGGCTGCTGGTGTTCTCCAGCATTGTTACTCTGGCGCTCAATATCGCCGAGCCGGTGATCGCGGGTGACTACGCGAAGGCCGCGTTCGACAGCGTCGGTCCGCTTTTGCTGATCGGGTGGAGTGAGGTCGGCCCAGGATTGTTGCAGGCCATGCGCCACCCACCCGCATGCCCCCAGAATCCCTCGAATCCGCCGGCTGGTGTGGACGCCACGCCGCCGGCACCGGCGCCAATCGCCGACGGCGGCATCGCCGCACCGCCGTCGGCCTCACCGGAGGTTCCTCGGCAGCGTCGATCTGCGGCGGCTTCGGGTGGGCTGTCGGATGAGGAGTGGCTGGCGTGGGCGCGACGCGAGGACGCCTTGTACTGGGAGGAGAACCACCGGCCGATCTCCTCGGACGAGCTGCGTAGGCGACTGCACGTGGGGTCGAAGCGGGCCCGGAGCCTGGTCACACAGCTACGCGCCGAGGCCCGCCGTGTTCTCGACGAACACAGCTCGGCCGGCGTCCCCACCATGGGCGGCCCTCTCCCGGAGAGCCTCTCTGACAGCGGCGGAGGCGGGGACAGGGTGGAGCTGGTCGAGATCGGGCCGGCGGAGCCGGCCGACCCGCCGGGTGTGCTCGCTGCCGTCGGATGACGCCTCCGCCCGTACGGGCGGGACCAGCATGCACCGGGAGTCCACACCGGGCCGACAGACGCYGGCCCGGCTACCCCCGGCCCCTGCGGAGCTGGCCCCATCCCGTCCAGCCCGGCACTGTCCGTACCCGCCCGTCGACCGCCGCCCGCGTCACCGTCCATGGAGAACACCCGAACGTGATCACGAATCCTCCGCAGCAGAAGCATCTCGGCCGCCGCACCTACGCCCGACCCGCCGCCCGCACCGTCGCTAGCAGTGAGCACCAGCTGTGGCTGGCCCACCACCTCACCCCCCGGGACCGGTGGATCACCCGGATGCTGCACGAGCACCGGGTCCTGACCACCCACCAGATTGTCGAACTCGGCTGGACCGGCCGGCGTGCGGCGAACCTGCGCCTGCTGGAGCTTTACCGCTGGCGCGTCCTMGACCGTTTTCAACCGCTGGTGCCCGMCGGGCTGGCGCCCATGCATTACATCCTCGACGTCGCAGGCGCGGCCGTGCTGGCGCATGAGGATGGCCTGGACCCGAGGAAGATCGGCTACCAGCATGATCGGGCGAAGGGCATTGCTCACTCCCTGCACCTGGCGCATCGGGTCGCGGTCAATGGCGTGTTCACCCGTCTTGTCCACCATGCTCGCCAGCCCGGCGCCGTGGGCACGCTGACCGCGTGGTGGCCGGAAGAACGCTGCGCTCGGCATTTCGGTGACATCGTCCGCCCCGACGCCTTCGGTCGCTGGACGACCCGTGGCGGTGCCACGGTCGAGTGGTTCCTGGAACTGGACTACGGCACCGAACCGCTGCACCGTGTCGCCGCCAAGCTGACCCATTACCAGCAGCTCGCCACCAGCACCAGAATCGCCACCCCGATCCTGCTGTGGACCACCACCGCCCGCCGCGAGGCCCGCATCCGCCAGGCGATGACCCAGACGCTGCACAACCTCGACCGGCCCGAACTGGTGCCAGTCGCGACCACCGCGGCCGACCTCACCCCACCCGACCAGCATCTCGACCCCACCCCGGCCCGCTGGCTTCCCCTGACCGCACCCCGGCCCGGCCGGCTCGGACTGCACCAGCTCCCCAACGTCCCACCGCACCTGCGCCCCACCGCCCGCCAGGACGACACCACCGACCCGTCGGACCCGTCCGGCCGGCTGCACCCGCCGCACCCGATGCCACCCACCAGCCTGCATCCCGCCGCCTGACCGAGGCCCCGGCCTTCCGCGCTGGCGATGCCTTGCAGCCGGCAGGCAAGGCACCGCCAGCGCGGGAGAACGCCTGCTCCGGCCGGGTCTCCGGACGGTCGGGACGCCGGAAGGCCCGTATCAGAGTGACGGGGCATTTACGGCGCCACCACCCGCCGCACCGGCCCGAGGAGAAAGGGAGACGGCCGCGGACGGTCGGGACGACGCCCGCCCCGCATGAACAAGTAGAGGCCCGACACCGGCCAGGGCACGACCCCGGCCCGGTCGGGCACGGGGATCACGAGAGAGGACTGTGCCGTGAACGCTGACACCTGGACGCTCGTCGAGGACATCACTAGCCGCGTGCAGCGCGCCGTGCGCGCCGGGGACTACCCCGCCATCCTGGGCCTGCAGGGCGACCGGAACCTGTTCCTCAGCGACTACCCCTACCTGACCAGCTGGGCGACCGCCCTCGCGTTCGAGATCCGCGCCGCCGCCACCGCGAAGGCCGTCCGCACCCACCGCTGGGTTCTCTCTGTCCCCCAGGTCTGGTATGACGACGGCGAGATCATCCAGGCCCRGCCGCTGTACACCGCGCCGCTCCAGCCCGGCGAAACCGAGACGATCAGTTGGATGAGCTACGACGCCACCGACGGGGTCGACTACGGCCGCGTCGAGTTCGCCCGCCGCCCGGACGGCCAGCCCGTCTTCGACGACCTCGAATACTTCACCAGCCCCGTCCAGCCCCTGCCCCGCCACCCCGGCGGCGCCCTGCACCGCCTCCTGGTCGCCGATATCGACCTCAGCGAGATCAGCCCATCCCTGCCCACACGACGCTGACCACATCGCACCCGGTGCGCAGCGCGGGCGGGTCAGCGGGTGGGCAGACGAAAGCGCAACCGATCGGTGTCTGGCCGACGGGGACGCCGCCGTCCGCTTCGATCACCCGTCGGCTGGCCATGTTGCGTCGCCGCACGGTGAGHACCGCCGGGTGAACGCTCAGCCAAACTCACTGGCCGGACCCACCGACCCGGCCCAAGCACAGGAGACCGGCCCGACCCCTGTATGCGACCAACCAAGAGACCACCGGTCGAGACGCCCCCACGGTCATCAAATACGAGCCCCGCCCAGCAGCCGCAGGACCCCAGYCCGCCAGCCCTCCCGTTCGAATCCGAAACCCACCCCACCGACCCAAGTCGCACCGCGACAAGCCAATAGCACCGGCACACCACCACGACCGGGGCCGTTTCCGGACCGGGACCGCTTCTGGACCGGAAGCGACCGACTCACCACTGGTACGAGACCGGACCRCACCCGCAGATATCGACACATCCAACATCCACACGACCGACCGAGACCGAACGACACCACACACACTGATAGCAGCGCCACCGAATCGGCCGGTACCACCAGCGCGACCAGCGCCACCAGCGCGACCGGCTCGGCCGGCTCGACTACCGGTACGACCGGCACCACCCCGGCGCGACCGGCGCGACCGGCGCCACCAGCGCCACCAGCACGGCCGGCACGACCAGCGCGGCCGGCGGCACCAGCACGACCAGCGCGGCCGGCGCCACCAGCGCGGCCGGTGCGGCCGGTGCGGCCGGCTCGACTACCGGCACGACCGGCACCACCCCGACGCGACCG
>NZ_MOMD01000068.1:0-2024 GCF_001983015.1 Frankia sp. CcI156 | reverse complement strand
GCGACCGGCGCCACCAGCGCGGCCGGTGCGGCCGGCTCGACTACCGGCACGACCGGCACCACCCCGACGCGACCGGCGCCACCAGCGCCACCAGCACCACCCCGACGCGACCGGCGCCACCAGCGCCACCAGCACCACCAGCGCGGCCGGCGCGACCGGCACGACCAGCGCGGCCGGTGCGGCCGGCACGACCAGCGCGGCCGGTGCGGCCGGTGCGGCCGGAACGCGGTGGAGCCTCCGAGCTGGGTTGCTCGGAGGCTCCGGGCGGGTGGTCTCAGTCGTCGGTGTGGTGTTCGCGGTGGGGTCGGTCGCGGTGGGTGAGGTTGCGGCGGATGTCGTCGCAGCGGTTGGTGAGTTCGCGTGCTTCCGCGAGTGCGGCGTCACGGGTTTTGATCACGGCGCGGCGTGATCCGTACTTGCCGCCGTAGGTCTGCTGGGSGACGGTGGCGAGTAGTCCGGCGCGTCCAAGATCTTCGGCGTGKCCTGCCAGGTGGAGGAGCTGCCGCAGGGTGGGGAAGTCGCGTCCGTCTTCCCACGCCATCGCGAAGATCACGTTGGAGAGTCCGGCGAGATAGGTCACCGACGCCAGATGCTCGGCCTGCCGTCGGGCCGTGTCGGGGTTGTCGGCGTCGGGGGTGGTGCGATGGGGGCGGTAGCCGTTGCGCTGGGCGGCGTCGTGGACCGCCCAGCGGCGGATGACGGCACGGTTCACGACGGAGGTCTCGCCGTCCTGGGTCTGGTACTGCCACCCGTCGGGTTCCCGGGTGGTGACGTTCAGGGAGGCGACGGCGCAGTTCCGGATGATCGTCCCGAGCCGACGGGCGTAGATCAGTACCGCGTCCTGGGCGATGTCGTCGGACACGTCGTCGCTGCCGTAGGTGCCGAATCCGTCCCGGGCGATGGTGGCGCTGCCGTCGGCGCGCTTGCGGGAGCGGGATGCGTCGACCTTCCGGCAGTGGCGGTGTGCGTGGTCGACGATCGCGGCCCAGTCCGCTTCGGTGACACGCGCCATGTCCTCAGCCGTGGCGGACTGGGCGGGAACGATCGACGGAATGTCCCGGGAAAAGAATGAGGAAAAGAAGTCATGCGACATGGAGGACTCCATGTGAGTGGGGGATTTAGCGCCGCGCGCCGGGCGCAACGCGCCGATAACTAATAATCCCTCCACGCACCCAAGGGATCAATACCGTCGGGCGATTATTTCTAGGATTTTTGGGCAATCCGGCAATCATATTTCCGCAGATCGGAGACCAATCCCCGCAAGTCGACAAACGGCAGGGGTGTAAGTCGCAAAAAGAATGCAAGCACGAAAGAATAGGCCGAGCGAAATGCAAAGGAAGGGTCGCGTGGGGAATTCAGGTATTCGTGGAATTCTAGTTGAATGCGCCTATCTGAACGGCGGCTGTCGGGACCCGTGGGCCTGGAGCGGCCCGACTATCATCCAGGGCTCCTGGTAGCCAGTCGGGCTGTTCTTGGGCGGTGCCAGCGGGCCCCTAATGGGACATACCGGGCAGCCGTGAGGCAGGCTCGGTTCCGGTAGCCGCCAGCAGGTGAGCACTCGAGGCCCCTGGACGCAGGACGAGTCCTAAGGTCAGAMCGTGCCCCTGYCGGTGGTCGRGAGAGYGGACYACAGATGGGATGTCGTGCCCRCTGATCGTGGCGTGAGCACTTGACCATTAGGGCGTGGTGGATCTCCTGGAGGCTGCCGGACCTGGTGCCGAGAGACGGGAGACCCGGATGCTGTTCGTCGGTGACGACTKGRCRCAGGACCACCACGATGTGGAGGTGCAGGACGAGACGGGTCGGCGACTGGCGAAGGGCCGGCTGCCGGAGGGCGTGGCCGGGATCGCCCGGCTGCACGCGCTGATCGGGCGGCACCTGGCCGAGGACGCCGGCCCGGAGCAGGTCGTGGTCGGGATCGAGACCGACCGCGGCCCGTGGGTGCGGGCGCTCGTCGCGGCGGGCTACCAGGTGATCGCGGTGAACCCGTTGCAGGCGGCGCGGTACCGGGAGCGGTACTCGAC
>NZ_MOMD01000067.1:0-33619 GCF_001983015.1 Frankia sp. CcI156 | reverse complement strand
CCGCCAGGGGCTTGCGTGGGCGAGGGGGGAGTTGAACCCCCACGTCCGCTAGGACACACGGACCTGAACCGTGCGCGTCTGCCATTCCGCCACTCGCCCGAGTGGGACTATCTCTTGACCAGACGACACGCTACCACGCCGGAGATGTCCTTCACGGAGGGGGGTCGGGCCYGTCGCGAACATGTCAAGCTGCCGAGCCGTGGGACGTCCGCGCCCGGGGGCATACGATCTCACAGACCGGGAGAAGGGAGGTCGAGCATGGGCGTGCTACAACGCTTCGAACGGCGCCTGGGCGGCCTCGTCGAGGGTGCGTTCGCGAAGGTGTTCAAGGGCGGAGTCGAGCCCGTCGAGATCGCCAGCGCGTTGGCCCGGGAAACCGACGATCGGCGGGCGGTCAGTTCGAACCGGGTGCTGGTGCCCAACGAGTTCGCCGTCGAGCTCGCCGGCGGCGACTTCGCCCGGCTCGCCCCCTACGACCGGGCGCTGTGCGACGAGCTCGCCGAGATGGTTCGCGAGCATGCGGCCGAGCAGCGTTACACCTTCGTCGGCCCGGTGTCCGTGCGGATGTCCGAGGCCACCGATCTCGATGTCGGCGTCTTCCGGGTCCGCAGCAGCGTGGCCGCCGCGGACCCGGGAGCGGTGACTGAACGGCGCGCACGCCCTCCCCGACCGGGCGCTCCCGGCACCCCGCACCTCGTCATTACCACGAAGGCCCCGGGAGGGCCCGCGGGCGGAGGGGAACGGGAGTATCCCTTGGACGCCGAGACGACCGTGATCGGCCGCAGCGTCGAGTGCGACATCCGCCTGAACGACACCGGTGTGTCTCGTCGCCACGGCGAGATACGCCGGCTTCCCGACGGGCAGTTCCTCTACGTCGACGCCGGGTCCACCAACGGCAGYCTGGTCAACGGTCGCGCGGCGACGCAGGTCAAGTTGGTCAACGGGGACAAGATCGAGCTCGGTACCGCGACGATCGTCTTCCGTCGCGAGGACGGGCGGGGGAATGGTCCGGCGCGCGTGGGCGCCCGTGGAACACCTCCGCCGGCCCAGGCCGGGGGCCGGGAGACCATCCCGCCGGACCGCCGTCCCACGCCCGCGCCGGACGACCCGTACCGGCGCGGCTCGTCGCCACACGCCGGCCGTGTCGACCCGTACGCCGATCGTGATCGGCGCGGTGGGCCGGGGTACCGGGACGATTCATACCAGAACCGGAGGGACCCGTACCGGGACCGGACACCGGAACGGGATCACGGCTACGACCAGCCGCGCGACCACGGTGGTCGTGACCCCTATCACCGTGACCCCCGTGACGGGCGTGAGGGACGAGCCGACGCTCCTCGGCGAGCCGACGCTCCTCGGCGAACCGACGCTCCTCGGCGAGCCGACGCTCCTCGGCGAGCCGACCCCTACCGCGAGCCGAGCAACCCCGGCCGCCGGCCCGGCTCCGGTTCGCCGCCCKATGGGCTCGAACCCCTCGACGACGTGTACGACGCCGACACGGAGCTCCCCGGCCGCGCCGCCGCGGAGCCTCCCGGCGGGGATGGTCGACGTGGCCGGCCCAGATCGGCTCGAGGCTGGTAGCGCCCGATGGACCCCACTGAACCCAGCGAACTCGTACTGCTGGTTGTCAAGATCGGATTCCTTGCCCTCCTCTGGGGATTCGTTCTGGTCGCCGTGCGCGCCGTCCGGCTGGACATGTTCGGCCCCACCAAGCGTCAGCAGCGGCGCGAGCCGCCCCCCCTGGTCCGGCCGACGCCGCCGCGCACTCCACCCCAACCTCCACGCAAGCCACAGACACCTAGCAAACTCGTGGTGACCAAAGGCCCCTTGACCGGCACAACGATCCCGCTAGGAACGGCACCTGTCACCATCGGACGGGCACAGGACTCGACTCTGGTCCTCGAGGATGACTTCGCATCCGGGCGGCATGCGAGACTCGTGCCCCACGACGGGCAGTGGTTCGTGGAGGACCTGGGCTCGACCAATGGCACATTCCTCAACCGTACGAAGGTGACCAGTCCCATGCCGGTACCTCTCGGCGCGCCGGTCAGGATCGGGAAGACGGTCCTGGAGCTCCACCGGTGAGCCTCAGGCTTCACTTCGCCGTCCGCTCGGATGTCGGGCACGTACGGGAAGGAAACGAAGATTCAGCCTATGCCGGGCTCCGCCTGCTGGCGGTGGYCGACGGCATGGGTGGTCATGCCGCGGGGGAGGTCGCCAGCTCAACRGTGATCTCCCGCCTGGCGGATCTCGACGACGCGATCGACAGCGACGATCTCGTGACGGAGCTGAACGAGGCCGTCCGGGACGCCAATCGGCAGCTGCGCGAGATGTCGCTGGAGAACAGCGCGCTGGACGGCATGGGCACCACGGTGACCGCCGTGCTCTCCTCCGGTGACATGCTCGGGGTGCTGCRCGTCGGCGATTCCCGGGCCTACCTGCTGCGCGACGGCGTCCTCAGCCAGGTCACCCACGATCACACCCTGGTGCAGGATCTCGTGGACCAGGGTCGGATCACMCCCGAGCAGGCGAACACCCATCCGCAGCGCTCGCTGCTGATGCGGGCGCTCGACGGTCGGGAGGTCGAGCCCGATCTCTCCGTGCGCCAGGCGATCGCGGGAGACCGCTACTTGCTGTGCACCGACGGCCTGTCGGGGGTGGTGAGCGAGGAGACAATCCTCGAGACGCTGCTGCTGCCCACCCCGCAGGAGGCGGTCGACCAGCTGGTCGACCTGGCCCTCAAGGGCGGCGGCCCGGACAACATCACCGTCGTGGTCGCCGACATCGAGGAGGACCACGGCGAGGCGGAGCCCTATCCCCTCGTAGCCGGCGCGGCGGCCGAGAAGCGGGCGGTTCCCGGCGCGTCGCCGGCCCGCAGCGGGCCGAATCCCCAGTACCCCGACCACGAGTCCGCGGCGGCGAAGGCGGCCCGTATCGGTCGGCCGGGCTTCCACCGGCGGGACCGCCAGGCGCAGGCCAGCGATCGGGGCGACGACGACGGCGACGACTCCGACCCGGAAGGATCCGGGGGACGGCGCTCCGGGCGGCGGGTCCTGTTCGTCTCCACCGTGGTGTTCGTGCTCATCGCGGCCGGTGCCGCGGCCGGGTGGACCTACGTGCGCGGGCAGTACTATGTCGGCGTCGACGACGAACACGTCGCCCTCTTCCAGGGAGTGAAGGGCATTCCGCTGTCCTCGGTGGTACTCCCCCGCCGTCAGCCACTGTCGGAGGTTGCRGAGCCCGATCAGGCGGAGCTCCGACGAGGCATCCGCGCCGGCAGCCGCGACGATGCGGAAAAGATCATCTCGCGCCTACGGACCCCGGCCACGCCCTCCGTACGCCCGAGTCCGAGTCCGAGTCCGACCGACCGTTCCAAGGTGCCGTCGGGCACCTCGGGCTCCTCCCTCCTGTCCACCGCCCTGTGCCAGCCGGCGACCGGTGCCGGCGTCACGGTCCCGGGATGCCCGACCACACCCGTCCCCACCCCCTCACCGTGATCTCAGGCCAGCGATGACCCGCCCGCCGATCCCCCTACCTCCGCTACGCAGGCCGAGGTCGGCGGACCTCACCGCGACCTTCGCCGGTTTCCCGCTGCCCACCGGCACCAACCTCCCGCCGTACCGGCGCCGGGAGCTCATCCTGATGATCTTCGCCGGCGTGCTCGCGACCAGCGCGCTCGCCGCGTTGACCTTCGCCGACATCGGCCAGGTCTCGCTCGGGATCTTCTCCATCGGTCTCGGCTTCTTCTGCCTGTGGGCGCTGGCCCACCTGGCGGTACGCAGGTTCGCGCCGGCCGCCGACCCGGTGCTGCTCCCGGTCGTCGTCGCGCTCAACGGCCTGGGCCTGGTCATGATCTATCGGCTCGACCTCGCCAAGGCGGATGCCGCCGAGCGGGCGGGAACCCACATTCCGCCCGGTGCCGCGCAGACGCAGCTCGTCTGGACCCTGCTGGCGGTCATCGTCTTCATCCTGGTGCTGGCGCTGGTACGCGATCATCTCTCGCTCGCCCGGTACGCCTACACGGCCGGCCTGGTCGGTCTGGTCGGTCTGGTGCTGCCGATCGCGCCGGGCATCGGCGCGACCATCAACGGCGCGCGCCTCTGGCTGCGGATCGGGCCGTTCTCCTTCCAGCCGAGCGAAGTCTCGAAGATCATTCTTCTGATCTTCTTCGCCGGCTATCTGGTCAACAAACGCGAGGTCCTCTCGGTGGCCTCCCGCTCCTTTCTCGGGATGGGGATCCCGCGCGCCCGCGACCTCGGGCCGGTACTGGTGGCGTGGCTGGCGAGCCTGGGCATCCTGATCGTGCAGAAGGACCTCGGCTCGTCCCTGCTGTTCTTCGGAATGTTCATGGTCGTCCTCTACGTCGCCACCGAGCGGGTATCGTGGCTCTTGGTCGGCTTCGTGCTGTTTCTGTTCGGTGCCGTGATCGCGCACAGCATGTTCAGCCATGTCCAGGTCCGGGTGGACGGCTGGCTGCACGCCTTCGACGGTGACAACCCGTCGAGCACGTCGTACCAGCTCGTGCAGGGCCTCTACGGCTTCGCCGCCGGTGGCATCACCGGTACGGGGCTCGGGGAGGGGCACCCGCAGAAGGTGCCGTTCGCGAACACCGACTTCATCATGGCGAGCCTCGGTGAGGAGCTCGGTCTCACCGGCGTCATGGCCATCCTGATGATGTACGCCCTGGTCGTGCTGCGCGGGATGCGCGCGGCCCTCGGCGCGAAGGACCCGTTCGGCAAACTGYTGGCGGCCGGGCTGTCCTTCACCCTGGCGCTGCAGGTGTTCGTGCAGGTGGGCGGGGTCATGCGGCTCATCCCGCTGACCGGGCTCACGCTGCCGTTCGTCTCCTACGGCGGGTCGTCCATCGTGGCCAACGCCGCGATCATCGCGTTGCTGCTGCGGGTCAGCGACGCCGCCCGCCGCGCACCCGAACCGGTGCCGGATGCCCCCCTGTTCGACCCGGGCGCGGTTGCAGAGAGTCCCACCCAGGTGGTGAAGACGACATGAACCGCACGGTGCGCAAGGTCGCCGTCGCCTGCATGGTCCTCTTCGCCGCGCTCCTGGTGAACGCGAACTGGCTCCAGGTGGGCGAGGCGGGCAGCCTCAAGTCCCAGCCGACGAACGGGCGTCAGATCACCGAGCGCCTGGAACGACAGCGGGGCGCGATCGTCGCCGGTGACGTGGAGATCGCACGTTCGGTGCYGTCGAACGACCAGTACAAGTACCAGCGGCAGTATCCGGCCGGGCAGCTCTACTCCAACGTTACCGGCTACTACACGCTGTTCACGGCGGCCGGCCTGGAGCGGTCCGAGGACGTCTTCCTGTCCGGAGACGACGACCGACTGCTCGCAAGCCGGGTGACCGGCCTGTTCACCGGCGCGGAGCGGCGCGGCGGTTCCGTGGTCACCACGATCAACCCCGCCGTCCAGAAGGCGGCGGCGGAGGCGCTCGGCAACCGCAAGGGCGCGGTGGTCGCCATCGAGCCGTCGACCGGCGCGATCCTGGCGATGGTCACCAACCCTTCCTACGACGCGAACGCGCTGGCGGCCCATGATGAGAAGGCCGCGGCCAATGCCTATGGGCTGCTGTCGGGCAATCCAGATCAACCGCTGCTGAACCGGGCAGCCCAGCAGACCTATCCGCCCGGTTCGACCTTCAAGCTCATCACCGCCGCCGCCGCGCTGTCACAAGGCAGGACGCCGGACACTCGTGTCGCGGCAMCCGATGAGCTACCGCTCCCACTGAGCACCGTGCGGCTGCCGAACTTCGGCGGCGAACGCTGCGGCGACGGCGAGACCGACACCCTCATTCACGCGCTCGCCATCTCCTGCAACACCGCGTTCGCACAGCTCGGTATCGATCTCGGTGCCGACACCCTGCGCCGGCAGGCCGAGGCCTTCGGCCTGAACGCGACCTTCCCCGACTTCCCCTTGCAGCAGGCCCGTAGCGTCTTCCCCGCCAAGCTCGACGCCGCGCAGACCRCGCAGTCGGCGATCGGCCAGTACGACGTCCGGGTCACGCCCCTACAGATGGCGGAGGTGGTCGCGGCGATCGCCAACGACGGCACGGAGATGAAGCCCTATATCGTGTCCGAACTACGCAGCCCGGACCTCAAGAGGATCAGCAAAACCGAGCCGAAGAAACTCGGTGAACCGGTGAGCAGCGAGGTGGCCRCCCAGCTCACGACCATGATGGAAAGCGTGGTGACGTCGGGGACCGGTCGGCGGGCGCAGATCGGCGGCGTCACCGTCGCCGGGAAGACGGGGACCGCCGAGCACGGCACCAGCCTGCCGCACGCCTGGTTCGTGGGGTTCGCCCCGGCGGACGCTCCGAAGATCGCGGTTGCCGTCATCGTCGAGGACGGCGGCGGCGAGCTGGGTACCGGTGGTGCCGTCGCCGCCCCCGTCGCGAAACAGGTCATACAGGCCGCATTGGACAAGCCATGAACAACTCCCCGGGCAATCCCATCTCCCCGTCGCAGCCCTTCGCCGGCGCCGCGTCGCCGAACACCGTCCTCGACAACCGGTACCGCCTGAACGGGCGGATCGCCGCCGGCGGCATGGGTGAGGTCTGGCGTGGCCTGGACCTGACCCTCGGCCGCCCCGTCGCGGTGAAACTGCTGCGCCCGGAGTACGCCAGCGACGAGTCGTTCCTGGTGCGGTTCCGCGGCGAGGCCCGCCATGCCGCCCGGCTGTCACACCCGGGCGTCGCCTCGGTCTATGACTACGGCGAGGTCGCGACCGCCGACGACTACCCGACCGCCTACCTGGTCATGGAGCTGGTGGAGGGGGAGCCCCTCTCCGCCGCGCTGCACCGGGAGAAGCGGTTGTCCCCGGAACGCACGCTGGACATCCTCGGGCAGGCGGCCGACGCGTTGCAGGCCGCGCACGCCCTCGGCGTGGTCCATCGCGACGTCAAGCCCGGCAACCTGCTGCTGCGCCCGGACGGCGCGGTGAAGGTCACCGACTTCGGGATCGCCCGCGCGGTCGACGCCGCGCCGCTCACCGCCACCGGCATCATGATGGGGACGGCCTACTACGTGTCCCCCGAGCAGGCGTCCGGGCGTCCGGTGACACCGGCGAGCGACGTCTACTCGCTCGGCGTCGTCGCGTACGAGTGCCTCGCCGGTCGCCGCCCCTTCGACGACCGCAACCCCATCGTGGTCGTGATGGCCCACCAGCAGGACACCCCGCCCCCGCTGCCGACCGACATCCCCTACCAGGTACGGGCCCTGGTGGACTCGGCGATGGCCAAGGACCCCGCGCGCAGGCCCAGTTCGGCGGGGGCATTCGCGCGTTCGGCGGCCGGGATCCGGCGCAGTCTGTGGAGCCCGGAGCCGGCGCGCTGGCCCGGCGCACCGGACGCGACCGCCCGCCATCCGGGGCCGGGCGCCGTCCTCCCGCCCGCCGGTGCCGCCGCTCGCCCGCCCCGATCCACCTCGCGCACCCGGCCACCGTCCTGGGTGGCCRCACCGCCACCGTCCGGTCACACCAGTGGACCGGGGCGCACCGGCGCTTCGCCGGACAACGCCCAGGCGGTTCCCGATGGCCCGGAAGCCATGCTCGGCGGACCCGACGTACCTGCAACGGCCCTGCACAGCCCGCCCTTCGGCGGCCCCGACACGGCGTACGGTGGCCCCGAGTCGGCGTACGGCGGCTCGGCCTACGGGACGTCGGACCGTGGCGGCCCCCGCGATCCCGGCACCGCCTACCACCCGGGTCCGCCGCCGTGGGCCCGTACCCCCGGCGGCCCCCCAGGTCCGTCCGGCCCGGACAGCCCGGATGATCTGCGGCCGGGCTGGGAGGGGCGAGCCGCTCGACGGCACCGGCCGAAGGCGGCCTCCCGTCCCGCCCTGCCACTGCCACTTCTGATCATTCTGCTGATCCTCACCGTGGTGATCGTCGCATTCGCGACCAACAGGTTGTTCTCCGGCAGCAATTCCGCATCGAACTCCGCGACCACACCACCGAGGGTGGTCTACCCAACCGCAATCGGTGATGAAATCGTCAGCGGTAACGCCGGGTCGGCGATTTCCGGCGYGGGAGGGGCGACGGCAGGGGAGTATTCGTGACCGACGTGACGGAGATGTATGCCCCGGGGGCTGGGCCGCRGATCATCGGCGGGCGTTACGAGCTGGGCGAGGGCATCGGCTATGGCGGCATGGCGGAGGTCTTCCGCGGTCGTGACATCAGGCTCGGCCGTGAGGTCGCCGTCAAGACGCTGCGCCCGGACCTCGCCCGTGATCCCACCTTTCTCGCCCGGTTCCGCCGAGAGGCGCAGTCCTCGGCCGCGCTGAACCACCCCGCGATCGTCTCGGTGTACGACACGGGCGAGGACCTCATCAACGGGGCGCAGATCCCCTACATCGTGATGGAGTTCATCGAGGGACGGACCCTGYGCGACGCGCTGCAGACCGAGGGCCGGTTCACCGAACGCCGCGCTATGGAGATCAMCTCCGACGTCTGTGCCGCCCTGGACTACAGCCACCGGATGGGGATCATCCACCGCGACATCAAGCCGGCGAACGTGATGCTCAGCCCGGACGGCTCGGTCAAGGTCATGGACTTTGGCATCGCCCGCGCCACCACCGCGACCTCCTCGACCATGACCGCGACGGCGGCGGTGATCGGCACCGCTCAGTACCTGTCCCCGGAGCAGGCCCGAGGAGCCCGCGTTGACGCCCGCAGCGACGTCTACACCACCGGGGTGCTGCTCTACGAACTGCTCACCGGGTCGCCGCCGTTCCGCGGGGACAACCCGGTGGCCGTGGCCTACCAGCACGTGCGGGAGGACCCGCTGCCGCCGTCCGCTCACGATCGCGACATCTCCCCCGAGGCCGACGCGATCGTCCTCAAGGCGATGGAGAAGGACGCCGACGACCGCTACGGCACTGCGGGTGAGATGCGCGACGATCTGGAACGGGCGCTGGCCGGACGGCGCGTGCACGCCATGATGGGAGGTGGTGGCGCGGGCGGGGCCGCCACCACCCTCGGCCCGGCCGCGCCCGGCACGGCGATCCTCAGCCGCGGTGACCGAGCGGGTTATCCCACCCGGGACCGCTACCGCGACGACGACTACCGCAACGACGACCAGACCACTTACCGCGACGTCCCCTACGACGACGGCCGGTTCGGCACCGGTCCGTTCGACCGCTACGACGTGACCGGGGCCATCGACCGGCGGGCCGTTCCCAATCAGGAGCGTTCCCAGGCGTGGAAGTACATCCTCGCGGGTCTCGGAATCGTCATCGTCTTCGTCGCCGTCGTCCTGCTCGCCACGACCTTCCTCAGCACCGGTGACAACACCGCCTCCACGAAGAAGATCCTCGTCCCGACCGGCCTCGTCGGGCAGAACGAGCAGCAGGCCCGCGCCCGGCTGCAGAGCGCCGGCTTCGGGGGGGAGGTGGTCACGAAGCTGGTCGATTCACCGGACCTGGCCGGTCGGGTCACGGCGGTCGACCCGGCCGAAGGCAAGGAGGTCGCCGCCAAGGGGGTGATCACCCTGTCGATCGGCAAGGCCGCCGACGACGTCCAGATCCCCGCCGACCTGATCGGGAAGACCCAGGCCGAGGCCGAGGCGGCCCTGCGGGCGTTGGGGCTGGTCCCGAACCCGATGGCCTACGGCAACCCGACCAGCCAGAAGGTCGGCACGGTGGACAGCACCGATCCGCAGGCGGGTTCGGCCGTCAAGCGCGGCAGCACGGTCACGCTCAACGTGGTCAGCCCGAACGTCAACGTTCCCGACGTGCGCAACCGCACGTACGACAATGCCGCCGCCGAACTCGGCCGCTACGGGCTGAGGGCGGCYCAGCAGCCCGTCGCGAACAACAACGTGGCGCCGGGGACGGTTGTGGACCAGAGCCCGTCCGGCGGCAACGTCCCTCGGGGTTCGACCATCACGCTGTCCGTCGCCCAGCAGATCCAGACCACCGCGCCGCCGACTCCAACCGAGACGCCAACCGGGCCCACCCCGACCACGGAGCCGACCAGCACTTCGCCGAGCCCGACGGGTAATCCCACCCCTGGGACACCGGCCACGACGAAGCCGGGCGGCCTGGGGGGGCTGCTGGGCGGCCGCAACGGCGGTGGCGGTTCCGGCGGTGGCGGCACCTGAGGTCGTCGCGCCGACGGAGGCGGTCGTGGCTGCTCAGGCAGTATGGGACTGCGGCCGCCCACGGCAGGGTGCCTGATGCCGCGGGAGGTCACGATCTGATGCGCATCCTGGTGATCGACAACTACGATTCGTTCGTCTTCAACCTTGTCCAGTACCTGGGCCAGCTCGAGACCGAATGCATCGTGCGCCGCAACGACGAGATGACGCCGGCCGACCTCGCCGCGCTCGGCGTCGACGGGGTCCTGCTCTCCCCGGGACCGGGTACGCCCGAGGCGGCCGGCGTGAGCATTCCCATGGTGCGAGCCTGCGCGTCGGGCGGCATGCCGCTGCTCGGGGTGTGCCTGGGCCATCAGGCGATCGCGGTCGCGTTCGGCGCTACCGTCGACCGCGCCCCGGAGTTGCTGCATGGCAAGACCTCGGTCGTCCGCCATGACCGGACCGGCGTTCTCACGGACCTGCCGTCGCCGTTCGTCGCGACCCGCTACCACTCGCTGGCCGTCGAGGAGGACACCCTTCCCGAGGAAATCGAGGTGACCGGCCGGACCGAAAGCGGCGTGGTGATGTCGCTGCGCCATCGACGCCTCCCGCTCGAGGGCGTGCAGTTCCACCCGGAGTCCGTCCTCACCCAGGGCGGCCACCTGATCCTCGCCCGTTGGCTGGACCAGTGCGGCGACGGCGGCGCGGCGCGCAGGCTCGCACCGGGGCTGTCCGCCGAGGTCGAGACCCTGCGGACGGCGGCGTTCTCCTAGCCGCGCCTGGCGATGCCGGACGGGTCGATCGGCCCGTCGTAGCCGGGTAGCCGGCTGTCGGCGGCCTCCTCGACGCGGTATCCCAGCCGGTAGGCGTCGACGTACTGCCGGTAGATCGTGACCTGCGGATTGGCCTGCAGGCTGGAGCGCAGCGCGGCGACCTCCCCGATCGCCGTGATCCGGAACGGCGGGGAGAAGACCTCGCCGTGCAGCAGAAGAGTGTTCCCGACGCAGCGGACCGCCGTCAGTGCCGTCACCCGGCGGTCCATGATGCTCATCGCCTCGGCGCCGCCGGCCCACAGCGCGTTCACGACCGCCTGGACATCCTGCTGGTGCACGATGAGATCGTCGGGCCTCGGGGCGGGCACGCCGGGGGCGTACGGGCCACCCCGGCCCTCCCGCGGGGCGTCGTCCAGCTCGACGGTCAGCGCCGGCCCGCGCACCGGGGCCAACCCCGCGGGACCGGCCAGCGACTCGACCAGGGACCGGGCGGCGGCATCGGTCCCGAGCGCGAAGCCCGGTGCCCCCGACGGGACGGCCTGCGCCGTGGTCGCGCGCCGCCGCGACTCGGCGTCCAGCCCGGCGCGGCGGTCGGYCACCCGGCCCGCCTCCTCGTCTACAACCTGCGCGACTCCCGCCCGCTCCTGGGCCGCCCAAGCGGCAGTGTCCCGCGGGCCGGCCCGATCGAACGGGCCGCCGTCCAGCACCACGACGCCGGACAGCACGCCGGCCCAGAACAGCGACACCGCCCAGATCACCCGCCGCGACCGGCCCCCCGGCCAGGGCCAGGGCCGTAGCCCGCCGTGCACCGTCGTCCCCAATCTCCCTCGGTGCCCCGCTGAACGGTTCACCCATGCATGCCGATGAATCGCCGGGGGCGGCACGCGACCATGCCACAACCAGCCCGGCCGGGCGATCCGTCCGCCGCGTCGGAGGTATCGCCTCCCGCGCAGGCTACGCGGCCRATGGCGCTCTCGATGCCACATGGGTCTGATCGCCCCGGCACCGGCCGCGACGTCGGCGTCGCCCGGGCCCCGACCGGAGGTGAATCCCGCCGGCCGGTACGCAACGGCGTTTCCACGGACGCCCTGTCTACGCTGGTACCCAGCGCGAGACCGCCGATGGCCGGACGAGGACGGCGACGACGGTCGCCGCTCTCGTCCACGCACGGCCATCGAGGAGTTCCGCAGTGCCCGAGTCACGACGCCGCAAGCCCAAGAAGCCAACCCCGACCACCACCGCGGGCGCGTCGGCACGCAGGCGGAAGCCGCCGTCCCCGCCCTGGTTCGGCGGTCTGATCCTCGCGTTCTTCCTGCTCGGGATCGCCTACCTGCTCGTCTACTACTTCTCCAACGGCGGCGTCCTGGGGATGGAGGGGCTGGGCGGCTGKAACATCCTTATCGGGTTTGGTTTTGTCGTCGTCGGACTGGCCGTGTCGACCCAGTGGCGATAGCCGGCCCGCACGCCAGACGCCTGATGGCCACGCCCGGCACAACCACCAGAGCTTCCAGCCGTGTTATTCATCCACAACCGTTGTCCACAAGTGTGGATACCTCCACCTTGATCACCGATTACCCAGGGAATCCTGTTGCATCCTGAACGTCAGAAGATTTCCGGCTCCTCACCCTACGAAGCCACGATCGGGTTCTCCCGGGCGCTCCGCGTGGGCGAACGCGTGTTCGTCAGTGGGACTGGGCCGGTGTGGCCGGACGACACGGTTCCACCGGACGCTGAGCTGCAGACCCGGCGGTGCTTCGAGATCATCCGCACCGCACTGCGCGAGGCGGGCACCGATCTCGGTGACGTCACCCGTACCCGGATGTTCATCACCGATCCCGCCCACGCTCCGGCCGTCGGCGCCGTCCACGGCGAGCTGTTCGCCGCGATCCGCCCAGCCGCCACGATGGTCGTCGTTGCGGGACTACTCGACGAGCGTTGGGTCGTCGAAGTGGAAGCCGAGGCGATCCTTGGGTCCGGGGCTGGGTCCGGGTCCGGGTCCGACTGACGGCCGGCCCTGACGCCGGGTCCGGATCCGGGACCGTCAGCGCGCGATGACCGCCCTGCGCAGACGCGCCACGGCGCGTTCGGCGTCGCCGGTTGTGACGATCAGGCGCCGGAACTCGCCACCCGGGCGGACCTCCACCACGACCGCGGGCCGGCCGCGGTAGACAGCGACAAACTCCTTGCCGCCCCGCGACCGCCAGGTCCCGAGGGCCATGACGCGCGGCAGTCCGGTCCCGGGCGCCCGCCATCCGTGCACTTCCGCGAACGCATCCGCCGCCAGGCGTACGTCGAGTACCTCGTCGAGCCGCACGGAGACGTCCCCACGCACCGCGCCGATCCGTTCAAGCCCGCGCAGGACGACCTCGACCCGCTTGTCCACAACCTCCAGGCTGGCCACAGCTCCCACGTTAATGCCACGACCCGCTCGGGTTCGCCTGATCGCCGTGGCCACCTGTCCCGGGACCGGCCTGCACGATCAGGTCGAGGGGGACGGCCGGGCGTAGGCCTCGGCGTCCTCGGCCCTGATCACGTACATCACCGCGTTGATCAGGGCCAGATGGGTGAACGCCTGGGGGAAGTTTCCGAGATGGYGGCCACTGACCGGATCGATCTCCTCGGCATAGAGATCCAGCGGGCTGGCGAGGCTCAGCAGCCGTTCACACAGCTGCCGGGCACGGGTCAGCTCGCCGATCTCCACCAGGGCGGAGACCAGCCAGAACGAGCAGATCAGGAAGGCGCCCTCGGTGCCGGAGACCCCGTCGTCGGTCTCCTCCGTGCGGTAGCGCAGGACCAGCCCGTCAACGGTCAGCTCGTCGGCGATCGCGAGCACGGTGGMCTTCACGCGTTCGTCGGCCGCCGGCAGGAACCCGAGCAGCGGAATCAGGAGCAGTGAGGCGTCGAGCGCCTTCGATCCGTAGTACTGGGTAAACACACCGCGATGATCCACACCCTTCTCGCACACCTCGGCGTGGATCTCCTCCGCCACGGCCCGCCAGCGCGCCGCCGTCTTGGCGTCCCCCCGCATCTGCGCCAGCCGCCGACCCCGGTCCAGGGCAACCCAGCACATCATCTTGGACACGGTGAAGTGCTGCGGCGCCCCGCGCACCTCCCACATCCCGCGGTCCGGCTCCCGCCAGTGCGTGGCCGCCGCCTCGACGAGGCGCACGAGCACCGGCCAGAGCCGTTCGGAGAGGTAGTCACGGGACTTGGTGTGCAGGTACACGGAGTCGAGAACGACACCCCAGACGTCGTGTTGACGTTGCAGTGCCGCTGCGTTGCCGATCCGTACCGGGTAGGCTCCCTCGTAGCCGGACAGGTGACCGAGGACCTCCTCGTCGATCTTCGGCTCGCCGCTCACCCGGTACATCACCTGGATGTCGTCGTCATCGTTCTCGGCGACGTCGGCGATGAACGAGAAGAAATCGTTGGCCTCGTAGTCCAGCCCGAGGGTGTACAGGCCCCACAGCGCGAAGGTGGAATCGCGGATCCAGCTGTATCGGTAGTCCCAGTTCCGTTCGCCGCGCGGGGTCTCCGGCAACGAGGTGGTCGAGGCGGCGAGCAGAGCACCGGTCGGCGCGTAGGTCAGTCCTTTCAGCGCGAGGGCGCTGCGCTGCAGATGGCGCCGCCAGGGATGGTCGGGAAACATTCCCCGCGACAGCCACTGGCGCCAGAACTCCGTTGTCCGGTCGACGGCGACGCACGCCTGCAGGTAGGTGTCCGGAAGCAGGGGCTCCTCCGGGCGCCAGGTGAGCGCGACGAACGCGGTGTCCCCCTCCCGCAGCGTGGTGCGAGCCAGTGCCCGCCGGCCGTCGAAACCGAGCCGCAGGTCGGTACGCAGCCGCAGCGTGACGTTGGTGCCCGCATGGCTGATCACGCCGGAGGAGTAATCCTCTCCCTCGTACTGCCAGGACTCGGGCTCACGGCCGTAGTCGAAGTTCGGCTCGCACACCAGGCTGAGATCCACCGAGCCGTGCTCACAGCGAGCCAGCCGGAGCAGCACGTGGTCGGCGTCCCAGTCGCTCGGCGTCCGACGGTGCGTGTTCGAACGCTTGTGGGTGCGATGCCAGCGCCCGACCACCAGGCAATCGGTGACGATGAGCCAGCCGTTCGGCGTCTGCCAGGTGGTCTCGAGAATGTTCGTCCCGGGGAGGTAGCGCCGGCCGGCCGGGATCTGCGTACGCTCGGGACCGAAACGGAAGCCCCCGGCCGACCGGTCCAGCACCGACCCGAAGACACTCGGGGCATCGGGCCGGGGCACACACATCCACTCGACGTTGCCGCTGGGGGCAACGAGACAGGACGTCTCACAGTCGGACAGGAATCCGTACTCGGCGATCGGCGGGAAGGGACTGCCCCCGCTGCGCCGCACCGGTGAATGTGCCATCTGATCCCCCTGCCCGCGCCGTGCCACGGCATCCATCACGCTATCGCCACCACACGTAGATCGCTACTATGAGTATTGACAAGAAAGCGAATGGTAGCCGCTACTCGGCGGCGTGCAAGCGTCGCGGCCGTCCTCACCCCCGCGACCAGGSCTGTCGGGCTACAACTGCCGGGCTACACCAGTGTCGACGACTTGATGATCGCGGCGGCGAACAGCAACGCGAGCACGGCGGCGACCCCGCCCGCCTGGAGCAGCACCCGGCGGGGCGGGACGTAGGCGTAGATCAGACCGATGATGGCACCGACAGCCAGCCCACCGAGATGCCCCCATTTGTCGATGTTGCTGAACGAGAAGGTGATGGCGAGGTTGATCCCGAGCACGATGAGGATCTGCCGGGAGTCSACCCGCAGGCGGCGGGCGATGATGTAGTAGGCGGCAAAGAACGCGAAGATCGCGGTGGACGCGCCGACCGACACGGTGAACCCGTCACCGAGCACGTAACTCAGGGTGTTCCCACCGAGCGCCCCCGCCACGAACAGCGCGAGGTACCGAGCCCGCCCGAGGATCGCCTCGAGCTGAAACCCGAGCAGATACAGCGCGTACATATTGAACAGGATGTGGAGCACGCCGGCGTGCAGGAAGGCCGCGGTCAGCAGCCGATAGTACTGGTCGTCCGCCGCGATCCGGATTCCGATCATGGCGAAGTCGCCGGTGAAGCGGTTGAAGGTGCCGCGGCCGGTCAGCCCGGGCGCGCCCTGCAGGATGTAGGCGGCGACGCACAGGCCGATGAGGATCTGGGTGACCAGCCCCTGCCGGGCGACCTGAGCCGGGCCGCCGAGTGTGGTCCGCGTTCGGCGCTGCGGCGTGGAGCGGTCGCCCTCCTCCGGGCAGTGGAAGCCGACCGCCGCCGGGCGCATGCAGTCGGGGCAGATCGGCCGGCCGCAGCGCTGGCAGGAGACGTAGGTCTCCCGGTCCGGATGACGGTAGCAGTGCGGGATCATCGCGGCGCCGGGTGGCTGCGGCCGGCCGGCGGGAGGACCACCCGCGGGAAAACCGCCCGCGGGCGGCGGGGGACCGCCGGAACCGGAAGGTGGAGTCCACCCCGACCAGCCGGGCGCCGGGCCGACCGTGGGTCGCCACCCCGGCTCGGCCACCGGGTGCCCCGATCCGGCCGGGCGCTGCTCCGGGCCGCCCGGCTGGTCATCCGTGGGCGGTTCGACGGGCGGGTTCGCCGTCACCGCGCCGCCCCGGAGGCCAGCGTCGCCGCCGGAGGGGTACGGCTGACGTGAACACGTCCGGCCGCCCGTACGCACGCGGCGGCCGACGACCGCGCACGCCGCGCGGCTGGAGCTCTCATGCGCCGTACTCCCGGGTTCGAGGCGGTGACCGGCCGGTCAGGCGGACCGGCGGTCGATCACGATCTCCTGGATGACGATGTCGGACTTCGGCCGGTCCTGCGCCCCGGTCGGCGCCTTGGCGATCGCATCCACCACGTCGGTTCCCCGCGTGACCTCACCGAAGATGGTGTGCTTGCGGTTGAGCCAGTCGGTGGGCGCGACCGTGACGAAGAACTGCGAGCCGTTGGTCCCCGGTCCGGCGTTCGCCATCGCGAGCAGGTACGGCCGGTTGAAGGTCAGGTCCGGATGGAACTCGTYGGCGAACCGGTAGCCCGGACCACCTCGACCGGAGCCCAGCGGGTCACCGCCCTGGATCATGAAGTTCGGAATGACCCGATGAAAGATCGTTCCGCTGTACAGCGGCGTGCCGGTCTTCTTGGCACCGGTCTCCGGGTCCGTCCACTCCTGCGTGCCGGTCGCGAGGCCGACGAAGTTCCGCACCGTCTTGGGAGCGTGGTCGGGGAACAAGCGGATCTCGATGTCCCCCTGAGTCGTCCGCAGCGTCGCGTACAGCTCMTCGGCCATGAGCCTCTCTTCTCTTCAGATCGATCTCTGCGGGTGTCTGGTCAGCCGGCGTCCGGATGGGTCTCGATCGTATGCGCCGGGCGCCGCGGGGGAATTCCATCACCGAGGTTCGCACCGGGTACACCTTCCCAAGGGCACAGYCCAGACATGTCACCCAAGTATTAGTGACACGCTACGGAGGGTTAACGCGTTGGAGAAGCCCGCCGACGGGGTACGRCACACTTCACAGATCTTGACCACACCGATACCTGGGCACACCACCAGTTCGATGGTCGGACGCCTCGACCATCGGCTCAACGAGAGGGCACCATGAGTACGATATTGAAGGACAGACTGTCACATGTCGCCGACACGGTGCCGGTTAGCGGGCTGTCCGACACCGCGAAGAGCGCCGCCGACCGCGCCGGCACGGTCGCTCACAAGGCGGCGAGCAAGGCCGGGGGTACGGCCGGCTCGGCCGCGTCGGCCACCAGGGATGTGGGCGCCAGCGTGGCGCACCGGATCTCCGACGCCTCCAGCACGGCCACCAAGACCGGTGCGTCGGCCCAGAAGGCGGCCGGGAAGGCCGCGGGCCGGGCCGTCGGCAAAGCCACCGCCGTGTCCGGTCGGACCGCCAGGCGGATCGAGAAGGCCCGGGCGCATGCCGAGCTCGCCGCCGAACGCGCCCGGGCCGCCGCCGAACTGCGGGCGGAGAAGCATCGCTCCCGGCGCGCGGTGCAGCGCGAGGCCAAGGCGCGCCTGCAGGCCGACAAAGCCCAGGAGATCCTGGAAAAGCGGCTGGCGAAGGCCGAGTCCAAGCTCGCGAGGGTGCACCGCCGTCGGCGGCGGGAGTTCCTCACGCTCGCCCTCGTCGGCGCGGGTGCGGCGGGGACCGCCGCGGTGCGGCGGTACCTGGCCCAGGCGGAGGAAAGCCCGGCCACCACCGCCGAACCCGTGCCGCTTGACACCACCGCCACCGCATCCCCCGCCGGCACCACCGCATCCCCCGCCGGCACCACCGCATCCCCCGCCGGCACCACCGCATCCCCCGCCGGCACCACCGCATCCCCCGCCGGCACTGATACCCGGGGCGCCTTCGACGAAGGCCTGTCCGCCTCGGCGACCCCTGACTTCGAGGAGTTGCCCGGCGTCGACCCGTCGCGCGGTGCGCCCAGCCGGCGGCGCTGAGATCACGTGCCGGCGATCGACGTGCCGGCGATCGACGTGCCGGGCAAAGCGTGGCTGCCGGACGCACCCGCATCCCGGCAGCTCGTGGCCAGCATCCGGCAACCGGTCACCTCGTCCCCGCGACCGGGCCGACCGGGCCGACCGGGCCGACCACGCGGTAGGTCCCGGGAGCGCCGGCTGGGACGGCGGGGTGCGCCGGTGCTCTCGGCGCAACCGGCCGGTAGGCCGCCCCGAGAGGTGGGCGCGGGTCGGGTTCCCCCTTGTTCGGCCAGAAGGACATCGCCCGTTCGGCCTGCGCAGTGATGGTCAACGACGGGTTCGCGCCGAGGTTCGCCGAGACCGCGGCGCCGTCGACGACGTGCAGCCCCTCGTATCCGAAGACCCGGTGGTAGGGATCGATCACTCCGGTGGTGGGATCCGTGCCGATGGGGGCCCCGCCGAGGATGTGCGCGGTCAGCGGGATGTTGGCGATCTCGCCGATCGACCCGCCGGGGTAGCCGCCCATCCTGGCCGCGATCCGGCGGGCGGCATCGTTGCCCTCCGGGATCCAGGAGGGGTTCGGCTCACCGTGTCCCTGCCGACTCGTCAGCCAGCCGAGACCGAACGGCCCACGGCGCAGGGAGACGATCAACGAGTTGTCCCACGACTGCATGACCAGCGCAATGATGGTCCGCTCGGACCATCGCCAGGGCAGTGACGACGCCAGCGCCTGATGTGGGTGGAGCACGACCTGACGCAGGTATTTCAGCCAGCGCGGCACCCGCCCGCCGCCGTCGGTCATCGACGCGCTGATCAGTGCCATCAGGTTGCTCCCCCGGCCGTAGCGCACGGGTTCGATGTGGGTGTGCTCGTCGGGGTGGAAGGACGAGGTGATCGCGACTCCCCGGGCGATCCGCTGATCGGGGCGCAGCCTGGATGCGCCCAGGATCGCCTCGGAGTTCGTCCGGGTGAKATGACCGAGCCGGTCGGACAACGCCGGCAGGTCACCGCTCTGTTTCATCGCCAGCAGCAGCCGCTGGGTGCCCAGGGTGCCGGCGGCGAACACGACCTGCTCCGCGGTGAGGGTACGTCGCCGACGCCGGACGAGACCCCCCGTCCGGACCATGTCGAGCTCATACCCGCCGGTCGAGCGTGGCCGGACAGCCGTGACCGTGGTGTCCGGGACTACCCGCACACCGGCCCGCTCGGCCAGGTACAGGTAGTTACAGTCGAGGGTGTTCTTGGCCCCTCGACGGCAGCCGCTCATGCACTCCCCGCACTCTACGCATCCCGTCCGAGCCGGGCCGGCGCCGCCGAAGTACGGGTCAGGGACACGCACGCCGGGTTCCCGGCTGCCGTCGCGGCCGAAGAAGACACCGACCGGCGCCGCCGCGAAGGTGGACCCGACCCGCATCTCCTCGGCGACCGTGCGGAACACCTCGTCGGAGTACGTCGTCGTCGGGTTGGGATTCACCCCGAGCATGCGTTCGGCCTGGTCGAAGAACGGCTCCAGCTCACGGCGCCAGTCGGTGATGTCCCGCCACTGCGGGTCGGTATAGAAGGCGTCGAGCGGGCGGTACAGCGTGTTCGCGTAGACGACCGAGCCGCCACCGACCGCCGTTCCGGACAGCACCACGACCCGACCCAACCAGGTGATCTTCTGGATACCGTGGCAGCCCAACCGCGGCATCCACAGATACCGGCGAACGTGCCAGCTGTTCTTCGGCAGCGTGTCCGGGGTGAACCGGCGACCGGCCTCCAGCACGAGGACACGATGGCCCTTCTCCGCGAGCCGTAGCGCGCTGACGCTGCCGCCGAACCCGCTCCCGATCACGATCACGTCGGCGTCATAGCCGCCGTCCGACCCGGAATCAGCCACGGGT
Source organism: Frankia sp. CcI156 (assembly GCF_001983015.1). NCBI lineage: Bacteria > Bacillati > Actinomycetota > Actinomycetes > Frankiales > Frankiaceae > Frankia > Frankia sp. CcI156. The sequence goes on along the minus strand of NZ_MOMD01000067.1, from coordinate 13,419 downwards.
GTCGTCCACCGAAGTCACCATGACTTCCCATGATGGGCTGTCGCTGGGACTATGCAACACCATCCGCCACTGACCGTCACCATCCGCGGCCCGCCGCCGCTCGCCGCGGCGAGCGACCCGGACCACAGGTCGACCGGCTCAGGCCGCGCCGTCAGCCGCCGACTGGCTCGCCATCTGGGCATGCGCACGTCCCGCGCGAGCGGCCTCCTCGATAGCCTCCAGCGGTGGCCGCGGGATCGACACGGGCGGCGCCTCGGATTCCGGGCGGGCGGCTCGGGACCCGTAGGCCTCCCATCCTGGGCGTCCGGGCGCGGGTCCCCTCTCCTTCGCGGTGCGGGTGTAGCGCCCGCGCCCCTGGTTCGGGACGGTGGAACCCGGCGTCGGTCCGGTCCTGATCCCCCGGTTCTCCAGGCAGGCGCGGCAGTTGCAGTCGGYGGACGCCCTGGGCAGGCGATCGAGTCGCCAGGACAGATTGTCGATCTCGTCGCCATCCCCGACCAGGACACCGGTCGTGATGATGTGCACTAGATGCAGGGCCAGTTCAACCGGTTCCCAGCTGTCCTCCTCCAGGATCACCCGCAGTTTCTGGTAGATAGCCAGGTAGTCGGACGTCGGGCGCCGCATCGCGTTCGCGAGGACCGTGATCACCTGGCTGGCGGCCAGGGTCATCGGCTCGGGCGGCGGAGGGGGCAACGGGACTGTCGGGGCGCCCCGCTCCGGTTCGGGAGTCGACGCGTCCGCTGCCCCAGCGGTCTCGTCCGTCAGGACGTGTGGCTCGTCCGTCACGGCCCCGCGGGTGGCGGGATCGACGGTGCCCACGGCCGGAGCCGGTTGGGGGTCGCCGTCCGCTCGGGCGTCACCCGGCTCCGGCTGGTCTGAACGGGCGGTGTCCGGATCATCCGAACGGGCGGTGTCCGGATCATCCGAACCGGCGGTGTCCGGATCATCCGAACCGGCGCTGTCCGGGCGGTCGGCGCCCCTCGAGGGGGCGAGGTTGACCGCCGGGCTGGCGGCACCAGGCGAGCCATCGCCCGCCACGGACGCCATCGCCCGGGGACGACGGCCGACCGCAGACGCCGTCCGCAGGCCGATCCGGCCACGGCGACCGCCGCGGCGCCGACGAGCGGGCGCGGCCGAGGCGGCGGTTGCCGAGCCGGCCTCCGCGGACGCCGGAGCCGCGGACGCCGGAGCCGCGGACGCCGGAGCCGCGGACGCCGGAGCCGCCGGCGAGGATGCGACGTCGGCCTCGACCAGGCGGACCTCGCCTGCCCGTACGGCGGCCTCGGGGATGCTCAGGGCTAACCGCGTCGTCCTGCCAGCCGCAGGCCGGGCCACCGTCGCCAACCAGCCCTGGTTGCGCAGCCTGGTGATCTGGCGCTGCACGTGGGTCCGGCTGTAACCGGTCTCCGCGACCAGGGTGACCAGGCCGGGGGCGCTCACCGCGGCACCGGCGGGCGCCGCCGGCGGAACCTCGGCGACGTGGCTCGCCAGCGTCAACGCGACCAGCTTCGCCGCCGACGGCAGGGCCGCCCGCAGCACCGCCCGCTGCCATCCCCCGCGATCGGACACCAGCGTGCCCGGCTCCTGCGCACGGACCAGAACCAGAGCACCGGGGAGGGCAAGCTGGGTCACGGCCGACGCCACATGCCTCCCTTCCTCGGCGGGGTCACTCGAAGCTGACGGACTGCGCCCGCCCGAGCGGACCGGGGCGGGTTGCCCGGGGATCATGCCGACCTGAACGGGTTCGGTGGGTCGGGGACCGGTCAACGTCTGTCCAGGCACGGTACTCCGTGCCTGGAGGGGAGGCTCCTGGGGAGGGCCACCACATTCACATGAAGAGGACATGACTTCATCACCCTCGTTGGGGACTCGTGGTGCGACAGACGCATCAAACATCGCGCGACTGACGCAAAGCAAAAGATGGGGCCGGCGGCCACGAAAAGGCCACACCGGGCCATCCGGAAAGACCTCCCGAGCAGTTCTTCTCCCTGCCTTCAACCTCATCGGGTGACACCAGAAATCGATTTTTAATCCGTCATATTCAATTCCTTATTACCGCGTCACCCGGCGGGACTGCATCCCCGGGGAGGAGGACTCGGCGGCGTGGAGGATCCCCCCGCACCTCGCCGGAGGGATGGCCGGAGGGATGGCCGCCACGGTGACCGCGCCCGAGTACATCCTGCCCACGGCACGTGCGGAGGAAAGTCCGGGCGCGCTCACCGGTTGAACCGGCCCACCGGTATCCGGAACTACGACGGGACTCGGCGCACAAGAAAAATCGCCGGGAACCGGAACACCGGGAGAAACCGGACCGCCCGGTCACGGCATTCTTCGTCCTTGCCCGGCGAGGCCGGACGGGAACAGCCACCTCGCCCGATCGACCCGCCGCCACACAACGGACGCCAACCACCGTCACCGACAACAGAGATCGTGGACCTCCATTGTCGTACCTCGTCGTCTTATCGATCGATCACGGCAGGGGAGCGGCTGGCGCCCAGTGGCTTCCGGTCCGACGACGGGGTTACCGGGGACCGGTGACCCAACCATTCACCACTTCTCACCATGGATCACGCCGACGGGTGGGAAGGATGGTCCAACGTAGGGTTCACCTGGCCCGAACACACGAAAACAACACCGGAAGCTGTTGATCGGCGGGCAGCTCCACTCCACGTTGGCCTCCCCCGCGTTGGCCTCCCCCGCGGGCGGACGGGGTTCCCGGCCGACCAGCCGGGTATCCCGGACCGGGCTTCGAAGGAGGCGGACGATGGCCGACATCGTGGTCGGGGTCGATGGTTCCGAGGGCTCCCACACGGCGCTGCGCTGGGCGTTCACCGAGGCGGAGTGGCAGGGGTGCGGCATCCAAGCCGTGATCGGCTTCGCCCGTGGTCCGGCCCAGCCCGGGATGCGTGCCGGCCTGGCGCAGGCGGCCGAGCGGACGCTGCACGAAACCGTGACGGCGGTCACGCCACCGGGATCGATCGTCTCCGTAACGGAGCAGGCCGTGGACCTGCCGGGTGCGGAGGCCCTGCTGACGGTCGGCCGCGACGCCCGCATGATCGTGGTCGGCGCCCGGGGGCAGGGGCTGCTGCACCGGCTGCGGATCGGGTCGGTCAGTGCCTCCGTCGCCGTACACGCCACGGTTCCGATCGTGATCGCCCGCGGTGACGTCGAGGCCGCGACCGCCGGCTCGGGCGCGACCGCCGCCGAAGGCACGACCCCGGCCGGCGCACCGTCCCGACCGTCCCGACCGTCCCGACCGATCGCCGTGGGTGTGGACGGCTCCCCCAACGCACTGTCGGCCCTCGCCTGGGCCGCCGGGGAGGCCGCACTGCGCGGGGTTCCGCTGATCGCCGTGCACGCCTGGCTCGCGGCGATCCCGTTGCCGTTCGCCGAGGCACCGGGGGAGATCACCCAGGCCCTGGAGGACCAGGCCCGGGCCGTGCTCGACGAGTCCATCGCGGGCGTCCGCGACCGCGGCCAGCTGCCGGCCGGACTAGACCTACGGGCCGTGGTGCTGCCCGCCTCGGCCACCCAGGCCTTGATCGTCAAGGGTCGCGAGTGCGATCTCGTCGTCGTCGGCGCCCGCGGTCACGGCGGCTTCGCCGAGCTGCTGCTGGGATCGGTCAGCCACCAGTGCATGCTTCACTGCCCCACCCCGGTGGCGATCATTCGGCAGCGGTAGCGGGGCGGCAGCCACCGACCGTTAACGGGTCGGGCCGTGCACGACCGCATGCGTATCCGGGAGGATCCCGTCCCAGGCGTACCACCGCTCGTTGTTCTGCCCGGGCGCCGGATCCCACGGATTACGCAGCAGCACCCGCCGGCGCGCCACGTCCACGGCGAGCAGGGTGTAGGCGTGCGCCGCGACGAGTCCGCCGGGCCGGGTTCGACGCCGGGTGGTCACGATCACCACCTCGCCGTCGGCGAGGAGCTCCCCGAGGGCGGGAACGGTCGCCTCGTGGGCGGCGAACACGTGCGCCGATCGCCCGGTGAGCGTCCGCAKGGCCGTCGCCGCATTTCCGAATTCGATGGCGGGATAGCCGCCGTGCAGCCGGGCGTAGGCCTTCTCGTACAGCGCCGGCCACAGCTCCGGCCGTCCCGCCGCGTCGTCGCCGTCCATCGCGACCTCCTCGTACCCAGCCGCACGCGACCGGGAGGTGCCCGGCGCCCGCGGCCCGGGTGCCTCGTCCTCCGATCGCCCGTACGGCGGCTGGACCCGACGAGCGGGCAGGCTGGCCGTGACGGTGACGCCCACGCCGGCGCCGGCCGGTCCGCGGGGGTGCATGATGATCGTGACAGTACCGTTGGGGTTGGCCCGCAGCCGCTCCGCGAGTAGTCCGGGATCCTGGCGGGCGATGCCGATCAGCGCCGCGACGAGGTAGCAGTCGGCGACGCCGCCCTGCCCCACATCGCTCGGGCTGATCCCGTCACGCACCGTCGGGTCGCCGGTGCGGTCGACCGCCACGACCTCGCCGGGGCGTCCGCGGACGACAGGGTAGCCGGGTTCGAGCCATGGGAAGGCCAGCAGGACGTCTCCGATCATGGCCGAGGAGGCCCCGGCGATCAGGGCGTCGGTGAGGTCGGCCAGCGCCGGCAGGTAACCAAGGATGCCGGGGCTCGGATTTTCGATCACCCGGGCGGCCACCGCGGCAAGGACCGCCAGAGGCCGGCCGCGCAGCCGGGAGATGACCGCCTGGCGCATCGCCGCGGACAGGCCAGCCAGCCGAACGCTGATCGCCGTCAGATCATTGACGGTCACCGTCGCCGGATCCGTGCCGATGCGGGCGACCAGCTCGGCCGCGGCGAAACGCGCCATCCGCCGGTCGATGCCGCGCGCCATGGCCGGCGCTCCGACAGCGACCGCGTGCAGTCCGAACCCGACGGGGTCGTCCCGTCCGGACGAGCCAGCCAGACCGAGCAGGCCAGCCGGAGCGGACGGTTTGCGCTCCCCGAACAGGCAGTGCGGATCGGACCAGTCCACGCCGCCGAACGGATCGGGCAGCCGGCTCAACCGTCCCCCGTCCGCGGCGACGGCTCGGGCCAGGGCGGCCGACCGGTCGCCCGCCGCCCGCAGGCGGTCGGACAGGACGCCCAGCAGGACCGGATCGAACAGAACGGTTTCGTCAATCGGGACCTTCACGGCGGGCCTGCCCCCAGCGTCGCCGGCATCGCCGGAGCCTCCGATAGCCCCGGGCAGGTCCTCCCTCCCCCCGGCATCGCCCTCGACGCCACCGGTGGCCAGTCCGTGCGCCAGCATCCACACCCGTGGGTCGTTCCCGACGCCGCCGGACGCGTCGAACCGGCGCAGCCGGGCGAGCTCGTCGGCGGATACCACGGCAGCCGCGCCTAGACCGAGGCGCAAGGCGTGGGCACGCTCGTCGTACCGCTCGGCGAGCCAGTCGAGCAGCCCGGCCCGATCGCGCAGCACCCCGGCGCCGACGTCAAGCGCCCGCTGCCAGTCGTCCAGCCGGGCGGCGCACCGGATCCGCCACGGTGACCGCCATGCCCGCGGGGTGTCGGCGGCACGCGCACCGGCCAGCACCCCGGCCACCTCCGGGACGAGTCGGCGCAGCCGGGCGGCGCACTCGCGCAGCTCGCCCGCGGCCGCGGCGAGGGCCGCGACATCACGGGGTGTACCAAGGTCTGCTCGCATCGGGCACGCCATCCGGCTCGCTGGCGACGGGATGATCAAAGCGTAACCCGACGGGTCCCCCTCGCCGCGTCGGCTCGGCCACCCGCGACCGCGGGCGCTCGTCCGCGTTAGGGTTTTGATCATTTGGCCGCAGGGACCACGGCCTCCGCGACCCTGCCGCCAAGAACACCGAGAACGCCAAGAACACCAAGAACACCGAGAACTGGGAGGGCATGTGACCGAGGCCGTTGTCGTCGCCGCAACCCGATCACCGATCGGGCGGGCGTTCAAGGGTTCGCTGCGGGGGATGCGGGCCGACGACCTCGCGGCCATCATCGTCCGGGCAGCCCTGGACCAGGTTCCGGCCCTCAACCCGGCCGACATCGACGATCTCATCCTCGGTTGMGGGCTACCCGGAGGCGAACAGGGACACAACATCAGCCGCGTCGTCGCCGTCAGCCTCGGGTTCGACACCGTTCCCGGCACGACGGTCTCCCGGTACTGCGCATCCTCCCTGCAGGCTCTGCGGATGGCTGCGCACGCCGTGCGCGCGGGAGAGGGTGACGCGTTCATCGCCGCCGGGGTGGAGGTCGTCAGCGGCTTCGTCAGGGGCAACAGCGACAGCCTGCCGGACACCCAGAACCCGCGCTACTGCGAGGCCCAGGCCCRTACGGCGGCCCGTGCCCAGGCGGGGTCCGCGCCCTGGACGAATCCCCGGGCGGCCGGCGAGCTGCCCGACGTCTACATCGCCATGGGGCAGACCGCCGAGAACGTGGCCCAGCTCGCGGGTGTGAGCCGCCTCGAACAGGACGAGTACGCCTGCCGCTCGCAGAACCTGACGGAGCGGGCCGTCGCGGACGGCTTCTTCAAGCGGGAGATCATTCCGGTGCCGCTGCCCGACGGCGGGGTGATCGACAGYGACGACAGTCCCCGGCCGGGAACCACGATGCGGGCGCTGGCCGCTCTCAGGCCGGTGTTCCGCCCGGACGGTACCGTCACGGCCGGCAACGCCTGCCCGCTCAACGACGGAGCCGCCGCGGTCATCGTCATGAGCGACACCAGGGCCCGCGAGCTCGGCATCACCCCGCTGGCCCGGATCGTCTCCACCGGCGTCAGCGCACTGTCACCGGAGATCATGGGCCTGGCCCCGGTGGAGGCGTCCCGGCGGGCCCTGGCCCGGGCGGGGATGACGATCGACGACGTCGACCTGGTAGAGCTGAACGAGGCGTTCGCGGCGCAGGTCATCCCGACCTACCGGGCGCTCGGGCTCGACGTCGCGAAGCTGAATGTGCACGGTGGCGCGATCGCGCTCGGTCACCCGTTCGGGATGACCGGCGCCCGGCTACTCACCACCCTGCTGAACGGACTACGCACCACCGACACGACCATCGGCCTGGAGACAATGTGCGTCGGCGGCGGGCAGGGCATGGCGCTGGTCGTCGAGCGGCTGTCCTGAACCGGGAGTTCGCGACCTTTCGGGCTTCGGGTCTGCCGCGACCGACGCTCCGTGCTAGGCAGAAAGAGCACGCGCATGCGATCGGTCACCGGAGCATCCAGGCAGAGCAGACCGGATCGCCCGGCAGGGAGGTCGACCATCATGATGTTCRCATCCGTCGGAGAGAGGTTCGTCGTCCACGGCCGCACGGTGGGCAGCCCGGAACGACACGGGACCGTGGTCGAGGTACGCGGCGAGGACGGAGGCCCGCCGTTCGTCGTGCGTTGGGATGACGGGCACGAGGGACTCTTCTTCCCGAGCTACGACTCGCTCGTCGAACTCCGACCGTCACGGGAGTCCGCGGGCGTCTGACCCCGGGCACGTCCGACCCCGGAGAGGATGGCGACGGTAGCCGAGCCCGGGGAGCCAGGCCCGGGGCGTGTTGATCGCCTGAAACATTTTCCGGCGAAATCGGCTGCCCCGGGGCCTTCAGGCGGTGTGACCTGCTGCGCTATACAGCAGGGACACAGCCGTCGGACCGACAGGTAACGCGCGTCGATCCGGAGGCAACGCGGATAACTCCGGAGCGTGACCGATGTCGACGCCTTCCCCCTCCACCGACGATCCAGYCGATCATCCCGGCCGGCCCGAACACCGGTCGGAGCCAGGCCGCACCTCGGAACCGGAGCACGGGTCGGGCCCGGACCGCCGGTCCGGGCCATCGGCGGCACTCGCCCGTATGGTCAGTACGGTCAGTCGGCGCTCGGGCATCGTCGCCGTCGTGGCGCTGCTCGTCACCGCCGCCCTGGGGTTCGGAACCACCCGGCTGGAATTCACCACCGGCCAGGACAACTATCTGAACCCCGACTCCCAGGTCGCCCGGGACAACGTCGCCTACCAGTCCCTCTTCGGCGGCCAGGCGATGGTCACGCTGTTCACCCTGGACAAGGGCGAACGACTCGAGGACCTATTCACCAAGCGCAACATCAGCCAGTTCCGGGAGTTGCAGGCCAGCCTCGACGCCGATGACCGGATCGAATCGGTGATCACCCCGCTCACGGCGCTGGAGTTCACGAACAACCTGGTCACGAGCCCGGACGGCAATCCCGTCAACAGCCCCGCCGGGAAGATCCTGCTCGGTGCCCAGCGCCGCGATCCGGATCCGGTCTCCGCCCAGCGGCGCCTCGCCGACTCCGTCACGACACTGCGGCGGATGCAGGCGATCCCGGTGGCCGAGCGGGTCTACGACAACCCGGCCTGGGTCTCCTTCCTGCTCCGCGACAACACGGGTGCCATCCGTAAGTCGATCAAGCCGTTCTTCCCGACCGAATCCACCAGCCAGATGGTCACCCGACTGCGGGGCAACGCCTCCCTCACGACCGAGGGCCAGGCCGCGACCCTGGCCGAGAAGGCCGCGTCCGAACGCATGTTCGATAATGCGACAACGATGTCGACCGGGGCGCCCGCGCTGCTGCGCGACCTCAACGACTACCTGCGCGGCGGGTTCGTCACCCTCGGGGGCATCTCCCTGGCACTGATGGCCGGCCTGCTGCTCGTCGCCTTCGCGGTGCGCTGGCGGCTGCTCCCGCTCGGCGTCGTCGCCGTCGGCCTCATCTGGGCGTTCGGCCTCGCCGGCTACGCGGGTGTCCCGCTGTCGGTGGTGACCATCTCCGGTCTGCCGGTGCTGCTCGGCGTCGGCATCGACTTCGCCGTCCAGCTCCACAGCCGGGTGGAGGAGGAGGCCCAACTGGCCCGGGCCGGCCATCCCGTCACCGCGGCCCTGGCCGGGCTGCTGCCCGCGCTGAGTGTCGCCACCGTCGCCGCGGTGCTGTCCTTCCTCGCGCTGGAGTTCAGCGACGTCCCGATGATCCGGGACTTCGGCACGCTGCTCGCCCTGGGCCTGCCGGTGATCGTCATCGCCACGATCCTGTTCCTCACCGCCTCGTTGGGCCTGCGGGAACGTCGCCGGCCGACCCCCCCGAAGGACTACACCCACGGCCCGCTGGGTCGGACGGTGATCACCCTGGGGTCCCTGCCACGGATCACCGCGCTCCCGCTCGTCGCCGTGTCCGTCGCGGTCTTCGCCGTCGGGATCGTCACCGACGGCACACTGAAGATCCAGACCGATCCGGAGAAATGGGTCGACCAGCAGGGTCAGGTCATCAAGAACATCAACACGCTGCGCGCGAGCACCGGATCCGCCAGCGAGCTGGGCATCTACGTCCAGTCACCGAACGTCTTCGACGACGCCACCGTCGCCTTCCTCGCCGAGTTCGCGAACACCCGGCTCGCGAAGGACCCGGCCGACCTGCTGACCGCGTCGAGCCTCGTCACGACCATCAGCTTCATGATGGAGGTGCCGAACACGACGGTCGTCCTGCCGACGGGTCAGGACGTCCGGCTCGGCTACGCCGCGGCACCGCCCGACCTCCAGCGCGCCACGGTGAACCTGGCCCACAACGCGCTCAACCTCGTCTTCCGTACCGGATCGGGCTCGTTGGAACGGCAGGCCGCAATCGTCGACGACATCCGGGACACGGTCCATCCGCCGCAAGGGGTACGCGCCACCCCGTCGGRCCTCGTCGTGGTCGGCACCGGGCTGCTGGAGAACTTCACGAAGAACCGGACCCAGCTGACCTACTTCGCGCTGGTCGGCGTCCTGCTCATGCTGCTGGTCTGGCACCGCAGCATCGTCCGGGCGGTCCTGTCGCTGGTGCCGGTGCTGATCGCGGTCGGGCTCAGCTCCATGATCGCCTGGCTGGTCGGCGTCGATCTCAGCCCGCTCACCGCGGTCGGCGGCCCGCTCGTCATCGCGCTGGGCAGYGAGTTCACCACCCTGCTCGTGCTTCGCCACCTGGAAGAGCGTCGACGCGGCCTGACGCCGAAGGAGGCCGTCGACCAGACCGCGGCCCGCACCGGACGCGCCTTCGTGGTCTCCGCGCTCGCCGCCGTGATCGGGGTCGCCGTCCTGGCCTTCAGCTCCCTACCGCTGCTGCGTGACTTCGGTCTGCTGGTCGCCCTCAACGTCGCCATCGCCCTGCTGTCCGCGCTGGTCGTCCTCCCACCCCTGTTGATCTGGGCGGACGAACGCGGCTGGGTGCACCAGCCGCGCCAGGACGACCCGGGCCCGGCGGTCGACAGAACCGGACCGGGTCTTCGTCAACACGGCGACATGTGGGACGCTCAAGAAACCCGTTCCAAGGCCGGCGCATCACGGCCGCGGCCGATGGCGGGTGGAAACCGGGACGAGACATCCGCCGTATAGGCTCGGCAGCCGCCCGAGCGTCGAAGGAGAGGGCATGAGTTTCGAGTTCAAGGTCGCGGATCTCGCACTGGCCGAGTTCGGCCGCAAGGAGATCCGGCTTGCCGAGCACGAGATGCCCGGCCTCATGGCCACCCGGGCGGAATACGCGGCCAGCCAGCCCCTCAGGGGCGCCCGCATCATGGGCTCCCTGCACATGACAATTCAGACCGCGGTGCTGATCGAGACCTTGGTAGCGCTCGGCGCCGACGTCCGTTGGGTCTCCTGCAACATCTTCTCCACCCAGGACCACGCGGCCGCCGCCGTCGTCGTCGGGCCGAACGGCAGCAAGGACGACCCGCGGGGCGTGCCGGTCTTCGCCTGGAAGGGCGAGACCCTCGAGGAGTACTGGTGGTGCACGGACCAGGCGCTGGCCTGGCCGGACGGCGGCACCMCGAACATGATCCTCGACGACGGCGGCGACGCGACCCTGCTCGTCCACAAGGGCGCCCAGTTCGAGGCGGCCGGCGCGGTCCCCGCGACGGACGCCGCGGACGGCGAGGAGTACGCGATCGTCCTGGAGACCCTGCGCCGCACCATCGCGCAGAAGCCGGGTCGGTGGACCGAGACCGCGAAGAACATCAAGGGCGTCACCGAGGAGACCACGACCGGCGTGCACCGTCTCTATGAGATGGCGAAGGCCGGCACGCTGGCATTCCCGGCGATCAACGTCAACGACTCGGTGACGAAGTCGAAGTTCGACAACAAGTACGGCTGCCGCCACTCCGTCATCGACGGTCTCAACCGCGCCACCGACGTGCTCATCGGCGGCAAGGTCGCCGTGGTGTGCGGCTACGGTGACGTCGGCAAGGGCTGTGCGGACGCGCTGCGCGGCCAGGGAGCCCGGGTGATCGTCACCGAGATCGACCCGATCTGCGCCCTGCAGGCCGCGATGGACGGTTTCCAGGTCACCACCCTGGAGGACGTCGTCGCGACGGCGGACATCTTCGTCACCACGACCGGCAACTTCAACATCATCCATGCCGAGCACATGGCTGCGATGAAGCACCAGGCGATCGTGTCGAACATCGGGCACTTCGACAACGAGATCGACATGGCCGGCCTGGCCAGGACCCCCGGCATCGAGAAGATCAACATCAAGCCGCAGGTCGACGAGTGGGTGTTCCCGGACGGCCACTCGATCATCGTGTTGGCCGAGGGCCGGCTGATGAACCTCGGTTGCGCCACCGGACATCCGAGCTTCGTGATGTCGAACAGCTTCACCAACCAGGTGATCGCGCAGATCGAGCTGTTCACGAAGACCGAAAACTACCCCGTCGGGGTATACGTGCTGCCCAAGCACCTCGACGAGAAGGTCGCCCGGCTGCACCTCGACGCGCTGGGCGTGAGGCTCACCCAGCTGACCAAGCAGCAGGYGGACTACATCGGCGTGCCCGTCGAGGGTCCGTACAAGGCCGACCACTACCGCTACTGATCGGTCCGGTCCTCTCGCGCCGATTCCGGTTAATCCGATTAATCCGATCCACCGGATTCGGCGCTTCGACCTGAATCGGCGCTTCGCCGGCCGGGATCGGTCAGCGTCTCCTGGACGACCAGCAAACCGACGTCCACGACGGGTCGCTCAGGTCGTCCAGGCTGTACCAGCCGGCCGGCAGGTAGGTCCCCCAGGTCGCCGACGGGACGTCGGCGCTCGCCCGGTCCGGTACCGCKGGCCTGCGCACACCGAAGGTCGCGTCGCCGCCGGGGCAGCTCAGGTGCCCGAACCTGAAGATCGGCTCGCCGGCCTCCTCACCCCGGCCGGGACCGGTCCGGCACAGCGATGCCGTGGCCGGCGGCCACAACGAGGCGACATGGACGTAGAAACCGGCGTCGAGATACGTCGCGGGTCTGTTCGGCTCTCCGGCCGCCGCCGGCACACCGACCTCCGTCGCCTGCCCGCCCGGGCAGCTCGCCCAGGTCGCTCCACCGGCCTGCGCGGCGCCCGCGTTCACCAGAGCCAGGATGCCGCTCACCGCGAGGGTCGCCCCGGCGGTGGTCAGAGTGGCCAGGGTGGTCCGGGTCGCGCCGCCGCGCCGGCCCGCCCGCCGGGAACCGCGCCGCGCGGGACGACACCCTCCGGACGCAGCCGCTTCCGGTGCTCCCGGCGCTCCGGAGGATAACGGCCGTCCGACTCGTCGCGGGGAAGATACGGCATACCGCATTGAATGCCTCCTTCTCGAGCCCGGCTGCGGGTCGATCATRCGGTAGAAGGATACAGGCGCTAGAACGATACAGGCGGTAGAACCATATAGGCGGCATCGAAACACGGGCTCCGCCGCCCGGTCCGCGGTTCCCGCAAACATCCGCAAAAAACAGTCAGTATGCCCCTCGATACCGAGGGTTGACGAGGCGTCGAAGGGATGGCGGCTCGCGGCGGCGTCGGCTGTCCGTGCCTGGGGCGCACCACCGAACCGGGTCGGGCCCCTGTCAGGGATCCAGCGGGAGGGTTTCCACTCACCATATGTCCGGGCATACCGCCCCGATGCGGACCTCTCCGCAGCAGCCCGGCACTATGGCCATGCTGGTACTCCGGCTGGAAACTATGACTGTAGCGGTCAACCGACCTGATGACCCCATGAACAGGAAGCGGCCCGGAACGGAACTTGTCAAGATTTTTAGGACAAGATTCTTTGTGAACTAGCCTGTGTTCCGTCCCTGTCGYGATCTCGGTCGAGGGATGACTTCTGATCGTTCGGGCACGCCGTCGGCTGGTTCGGCCTGGTCATCCGGCGTGTGGTTGATCCCGGCGGGCTTCGGGAGCGGCGGCGGGACCGGGGGCTGGTTCACGAACCGTTCCGGATGCGCGGCGTAGGCCACGTCGAGGACACGGCTGCGGGCAGCGTGTACCGCCTCGGCCTGGCCGAAGTACACGGCCGCCGGCGTGAGATAGCCGATTCCCGAATGTCTGTGCTCATGGTTGTACCAGGCGAAGAACCCGCGGCAGAACTGGCGCGCCTCGGCAATGGTACCGAAGCGGTCAGGAAAGTCGGGCCGGTACTTCAGCGTCTTGAACTGTGATTCCGAGTACGGGTTGTCGTTCGAGACCCGCGG
>NZ_MOMD01000066.1:0-34115 GCF_001983015.1 Frankia sp. CcI156 | reverse complement strand
CACCCCGCCGGACGCACCAGTCCGGCGGGGTATTCGTCGTGGATACCCTGACGGGCATGGGCCTGCACCTGTCCGGCGATCCAGAGGCGGACGCCTTCATCACCGAGGACCCCCTGGCGCTCCTGGTGGGCATGGTCCTAGACCAGCAAGCCGGATAAACAAGGAACGTCGTTGGAACATCTCTCGGGTGGRGCGCGGGAGAGTGGTCGCGCTCGGTGCGACTCAGCGCCTCGTCCCCATGCTTTTCAGATTCGTCGCAGCTTCTCCGGATTGCGGACCACGTCGATGCGCGTGATCCGATTGTCACTCACCGCGAACGAAAGCGCTGCGCGGTGGCCGTCGTGACTCGGGATCACCAGCCCGAGTTGYCCGTTGAGCGTGGTCTCGATCGGGTGGTCGAGCCTGCGGCTAAGCGCCACCCATGCTCGCGCGACCCGAATGTCGCCGTGCAGCGGTCTGCGTGCCGCTACCGCGTGACCGCCGCCATCCGACCTCCAGACGACATCCGGGTCGAGAACGGCGAGGAGACCGCCGAGGTCGCCCTCGGCCACTGCCAGCGCGAACGCCCGTACGGCGCGATCGTGCTCCTCACCCGAGGCCACGAAACGCGAGTGCTCGCGCCTGACGTGGCGGCGGGCACGCGCCGCGAGCTGCCGCACTGCCTCGGGCGTGCGGCCGACCACCTCGGCGACCTCGCCGAACGGTATGTCGAACACGTCGTGCAGCACGAACGCCGTGCGTTCCGCCGGTGAGAGCTGCTCGAGCACCGCTAGCAAGGCGTAGCTGACGGATTCGTCGAGCGTGACACGGTCTGCCGGGTCACCCGACCCGAGCGGCTCTGGGAGCCACGGGCCGACGTAGATCTCGCGGCGCGCCCGAGCGGACCGGAGGCGATCAAGGGCGAGCCTAGCGACGACCGTGGTCAGCCAGCCATCCAGGTTCTCGATTGCCGCGTGGTCCGCGCGCGCGAGCCGCAGCCAGGCATCCTGGACCACTTCTTCGGCCTCGCCGAGGTCACCGAGCTCGCTGTATGCGAGCCGTAGCAGCCGAGGGCGTGCCTGCGTGAAGCGCTCCAGAATGGTCATGTGGTGATCCGGCCCCAGATCTCCGTACCCGCGCGCAGGCGCGGCGCCCAGCCGCCCGCCTCGCGCAGCCGTCGGCTCGACACCCGCTGGGAGCGGCTCATCGGCCCGTCCCCTGGCGTCCTCGGCCGCAGTGCCGTGACCCCGACGGCGGCGGCCAACGCGGCATCGATCTCGGCGTTTGTAGGTGGGTCGGCGTCAGCGACGTTGTAGGTCCCGGCGGGGACGCTCAGTGCAGTGGCGACGGCCGATGCCGCGTCCTCCAGCCAGAGCGTCGGCCGGTAGGCGCCGGGTGGTCCGGCCGCGATCGAAGTTCCCCGCCGTGCGGCTTCCACAGTGGCCAGCGTGGAGCCGCTGTCCGGTCCGAGGAACAGCCCGAAGCGCAGCACGACGGTGTCGCCGTCGAACATCTCGCGCGCGTGATCCTCGGCGGTCAGCGCGGACGTTGTCACGCCGCCCCCCGCGAGCGGTGCGTCCTCGTCGAGCCACGCGTCGCCGCCGTCGGCATAGACGAACGCGATCGACTCCTGGACGAGCCGGCGCGCACGGGCGGCCTGGGCCGCCCGTGCGATCGCCGCCGACGCCTTCGTGCGCAGTCGGTCGTTCTCGGCCCAGGCTGACGGGTCGGCCATACGATCGGCGCTCGGGATGTGGGTCAACAGGTTGATGACGACCTCCGCCCCGTCGAAGGCCCGGCTCAGYGAAGCCTCGTCGAAGACGTCGGCGTCGACGGCATCGACCCCAAGGCTGGCCAGCCGCTCGCGGCCGGGCGCGGACCGKGTTACGCCCCTCACGTGGTGGCCGGTGGCGTGCAGCTCCCGGATGGCGCGCCGCCCGATGACGCCAGTGGATCCGGTGATCACAATCCTACTCATGCCGATCTGACGACGCACCCCCCTTGATCGTGACATACGGACGTCCTCGCCGCGGTCGTCCGGTTGATCGCAGGAGCGGTCCTCTACAGCCACGAGGGGGCGAAGGAGATCGAACTCGGCACGAGCGACGCGCCGTTCTGACACTGCGCGAGATGCGCGGACCGCTGACACCAGGGCGGCTGGCCGATCTGAGCGGCCTGCGGACCGGCACTGTCACCGGAGCGCTCGACCGCCTCGAGCGCGTCGGTCACGTCCGCCGGGAGCGCTCCGCCGAGAACCGGAGGAAGGCCATCCTGTCCCGCGCCGGGAGCGGATCGCCGCGGACTTGGGCGCGTTCTACGGTTCCAAGGGAGCCGGCCTGATGGAGTCGCTCGGCCGCTACGACGACGCCGAGCTGGCGATCGTGGCCGACTTCGTCACCCGCCTCGCCCAGCCCTGAGCGGGAGCCTGGCGCATCGCGCCGGTTACCCAGCTGCGGGGACCGCCCGAGGGGACGGGGTCGCCGAGGTGGATGGTGCCGGGGTGTCTCTGGCTCGGCCGCGGTTCATCGAATGAGACGAGCGGACGACGTCGGACGCGCGGCGGTGAACCACACGACGGTGATCGTCGATTTCGGCGGGGCCGGTGCCTGGGTAAGTGGCCCGCGCTCGACGGGTTCAGTGGAACGAGACGGTCCGCGCCGGCCTGGCTGCGTAGCGTCACGATCCGGTTGGCGGCTGCTGGAGCGAAGGTCGGCAGCGGGCGACCGTGCCGGCGTTTGACGGCCCAGAGAGCCACTTACTCCCCGCCGTCCTCCGGGACTGGCGGGGCCTTTTTCGAGGTCGGCTACGTCATGACCCCACGAGTCGCTGTCTTCCTGGACTACCAGAACGTCCATCTCTCCGCTTGCACCGCGTTCTTGCCCTCGGGCACCTCGGGCCGACATGGACCGTGAGGGATCTTGGTCGCCACGTCGAGGTTGCGAGTTGGAAGGGCACCAGTCGACTTCGCTTCCCCGATTCACAGTCACCCTGGTGCCACTACCTGGATGCCGACGACTACGCCGCCTGTCGGGACTACACCGACTACACAACCTGATCAACGACCGGGCGGCGGATGCGATGCGGTCGGCTACGGTGTTGGCGTGGGATTGCATCTGAGCCAGATCGCCGAGGCGGACGAGTTGCTGACGAGCGATCCGTTGGCGTTGCTGATCGGGATGGTGCTGGATCAACAAATTCCTCTTGAGCGTGCCTTTGCCGCGCCCCATGAGCTGACCCGACGCCTCGGYCAGCCGCTGGATGCGGAGGAGTTGGCGAAGTACGACCCTGACGCCCTGGGCGCGATCTTCTCGCAGGTGCCGGCGCTGCACCGGTTCCCTGGCTCGATGGCCAAGCGGGTACAGGCCATGTGTCAGCTCATCGTGGACACCTACGACGGCGACGCGGCCCGCGTGTGGACGACCGCGGCCGACGGTAAGGAACTGCTGAGGCGGGTGGCGGCGCTGCCGGGGTTCGGTCAGCAGAAGGCCAAGATTTTTGTGGCGCTGCTGGGTAAACAGCTTGGCGTGACCCCACCGGGATGGCGGGAGGCCTCCGCGCCGTTCGGGGACGAGGGCACGTTCCGCTCCATCGCGGACATCACTGACGTTGCCACCCGTGACCAGGTCCGGGAGTACAAGAAGGCGATGAAGGCCGCCGCCAAGGCACAGGCGGGCTGACGAGGGTCAGTCCCCGCCGCCGGGCGGGTGCGGTCCGTGCCGCCGGGGTCGGCCAGGCGTCCTGCTCGACTTTGATCCCACGAACATGCGTTCGCGGCACTCCTGGAACCGGCGCCCACTCGTTCTTTCCGAGACTGACTGGGACCAGTGACGCCCGCCGTCGGTGACCTCCGCGGCTGCTGGTGACGCCTGCCGTTCGTGACGCCTGCCGTTCRTGACGCCGTCGGTCGGTGACGTCCATGGCTCGTGTCGGCGGTGATGTCTGTAGCCCCTGGCGGTGCGGTGCTGGGCGCGGGCTTTCGTTCTCGCTTCGTGCTCAGCGTGCGCCCGTGCGCTGACGGTCGCCCTCCGGGTGACGGGCCGGCCGGCGGATGTTCGCCGTGACCGCGAGTCCCGATCCCGGCAGAAGGGAGCGGCCGTGAACCCAACCACCATCAACGGCGATGACGACGACGGCTGAGCCGCAGCCTCAGCCAAGGTCGCGGCTCGGCGCAGCCGACCGCCGTCCATCAGTGCCTGGTGGCGACGGCTCGGCCAGTGACCGCCGCATGCCAGCGATGACTGGCCTTCGGCGTGGGTGGGGTGAGTCTCGGGGGGCTCACCCCACCCACACCGGACGTGCCCACCGCGGCCCTCGCCACACTCGCTCCCGCTCGCGCCGCGCCCGTCCGCCTCCGAGAAGAGTGACGCGTGACGGACCAGACGGCCCCGGCCACCTTGTACGCAACGGTGGCGGGGCGCCCGGCTAATCGTCGACGATCCGGAGGCGATAACTCCCGTGTAGATGGCCGAGGTGCTGCGCTGCGGCGGCTGCGACACCGAGGTCATCGCATTGCGTTACGAACCGTTTCGGTACCGGCCAGACCGCCGCCAGCTACCGCTTCCGCCTCACCCACGCCGCGTCCGGTGGCGGGCGGCAGCCGACGGTGTCTCAGATGGTGCGCCGTCGGATGGTGCGCCGTACGGTGGAGCTGCATCGGACGGCGACGTGCCGGCGAGCGTGGTGGTGACGGAATGGCTGGCGGCCACGACGTGGGCGGAGCGGGTCCGGTTACGRCTGCCGTGGAATTCGTGGAGCGGGCATCTGCTGCCGGATTAGTCGACGATCCGCCGGTTCCTCGACAGGGCCGACGATCAGGCGCTTGCGGTCGCGTTGCTTGACTCGCCGCTCGCCGACATGCCGGCTGATCTCGCSGATGTGGTCGCTGGCACCGCGGCGTCCCCGCCCGGGGCGGTGGACGTGAACAGTGGTGCGGCTGTTCCCGGTGCGGGCGTACGCGGTGGACGGGAGACCGGCCGGGGGGCGACACGTGCCGATGGCAGCCAGGTTCACCTGCTCGGGGTCGTTTCCCCCGGCGCCGGGGCGATGGTCGGCCAGCGGGAGATCGACGCGAAGACCAACGAGAACGCCGAGTTCCGTGCGCTGCTGGTACCCCTGGCCCTGACCGGGGCGTTCGTGTGGTTCGACACCCTGCACACGGTGCGAGCCACCGGCGCGAATGCCTGATCATCCTGAAACACCGGATCGGTGAGGTCCACACCGGCCGCTCGAAGCGCTGCCGTGACCGTAGCCGGGTCGGTCACCGAGTACTTCACTTCGACTTGGCGCACCTGCATCCCCCGATAAAAAGCGGCACTTTCTCGCCTGTCGGTCAACTGGCGGCCGACACGCCGACGAATTTTTATATCCTAATAGAATGGCGACCGGTAACGCGGTACAATCCTGAAAGCCCTGTCATTGGAGCTGGTGAGGGGACTCGAATCAGTAGCCGCTCGATTGCAAGTCGCACGGGCGCGTGCCGGCTCATGCCGCAAGGTTCCTGGTGATGCCGCCTTCTCCCAGCTCACGGCGTTTTCCGTGCCGGAGCATGCCTGTGGGTGCCTCTCCGTGTCGGGACATCCGCACCCACAATGAGCCCATCCACGGCGCACACGAAGATCGAATCTTGGCGACCGGTCCGGTCGGGCCGAGGGCGGCTGCCCTGAAGCAACTGCCCAAAGGCCGCTTGACACCTACCGAGGTCGCGAGCGGCCGATGACGGTCAGGACGTGCATCCAGTGTGATCGGCATGCGGACCGTCGAGGTCGCCTAGGTTTGGGGCCGCCGACGATTCTGCAGTCGACYATGGTGGGTGGCTCCGGCGAGAAGAAGACGCCGCGGCTGGTGGCGAAGTACGCGCAGGCGTGCAACTCCGAGGGGGCCTTTCGCGCTTCGGGAGTCATCAGCGGTACGAAGGTCGCGTTGAGTCACCTAGCGAAGATCGCATCGTCAGGGCGTCCTCCACCCCGACGTCACCGCGGACGACTTCGTGCCGGTGCTCAGCCTGATGCCCGGTGACGGGATCTCACCGGCGGCCCCCCGACGGTGGGTGCGGCTGTTCCTGCGAGGTCTGCTCACCGGCTGACGGYGCCGATGGCAGGAGGCGTCAACCTACCAGCCGCCCGAAAGACCGATTTTCGGAAGAAAAATACTGGATATCACTTTCTTCGCGATTTTTGTCCGCCCCTGGCAGGCCGGGCTAAGCGGACTATGATTCTGAGCTCAGGTCCAAGCGGCATATACTTGCCCCAGGTCACACGGTTAAAGGTGCGGGAAGGTGCGTCATGCCGGATCGGTCAAGACCGTCTCGGCGAGCCGGACGGGCCTCGGGGCTTCGCCTCAACGGTGGGGAGGGCGCCTCGCTCGAGCGGCTGCGCGAGCGGTTCCTCACCGCCGGGATCTCAGCTGAGATCTCGGCTGAGATCTCGGCTGAGACCAGCGAGTCCGGTGGGGTGCGGGATCCGATCCGCGAGTCGTGGATGCGGTCGCGGCGGTGGGCGGTGGCCGCGGACAGCCCCGAGCCCCTCCTCGCAGCGTCGGACCTCGACGTACCTGTCGCGCGCGCGGCCGAACCGGTCCTGTGCCAGCTCGCCGATCGGCTGGCCAGGCAGGCCGTCAGCGCGATCGTCACCGACGCGAACGGTCTGGTGCTCATGCGGTGCACCGGCGACGCCGCATTCGAACGCCGGCTGGACCGCGTATCGCTGCTGCCCGGATTTAGTTATGCCGAGCGGTTTGTCGGCACCAACGGCATCGGTACCGCTCTTGAGGAGCACAGGCCGGCGCACGTGTTCGGTCAGGAGCACTACGCGGAGTCCCTCGGCGAGTTCGCCTGCGCCGGTGTTCCCCTGCGTGATCCGGTGACGGGGCAGACGCTGGGCCTGTTCGATCTCACCTGTCCGCGCCGGGATGCCGGGCCGCTGCTGGCGGTCATGGCGGGCATGGTCGCCAACCAGATCCAGGATGTCCTGCTTCTCGCCGTGCCGGGGCACGACCGGGAACTGATCTCGCTTCGCGAGGCCGACGCGGGGGAGTTGCGCAGGCTGCTGATGGYCGAGCGCCAGCAGCGGGAACTGGCCGAGACGATGCACCGGGTCGTCGTCGAGACCACCAGGGCGGTGACTCCGCCGGAGATCCTCGGGCGGGTCATGACGGCGGCTGCCGCGCAGCTTCCGTGCGAGGCGGCGTGGGCGCTGGCCCGGGAACCGTGCGGAACGTTGCGGGTCGTGGCGGTCCACGGCCAGGTGGATACCCGGGCGGTCGGGGCGATGATCGTCCCGCTTCCGGATTCCCCTCTGCTGCTGGCGTTCCACGGCGGTGGGATGATCGGGCCGCACCGGAGGCTGCCGGAGGTGCTCCCCGGCCAGCGCTACCCGGTGGGCAGCTGGCTGGCCGTGCCGGCGCTGTGCCGGCAGGCCCCCACCGTCGTCGTTCTGATCGCCTCGCGGGCTGCTGGTGGCTACAATCCCAGGCAGGCTCGTCTGGCTTATGYCGTGCTGGGCCAGGCGGCGGCGGCCTGTGAGAACGCCTACCTGTTCGAGGAGACGCAGCGGCTTGCGGACAGTGATCCGCTGACGGGGCTGGCGAACCGGCGTCATTTCTTCGAGCAGGCCGATGCTCTGGTCCGCGGGCATCTGCATGCGGCGCGGTCGCTGGCCGCCTTCATGATCGATATTGATCATTTTAAGCAGGTCAACGACGGTCACGGTCATGCTGTGGGTGACGCGGTTCTCGCCGAGGTCGCTCGGCGCGTGCAGGGCACGCTGGGCCCGCAGGACATCGTCGGCCGTATCGGCGGCGAGGAGTTCGCGGCCGTGCTGGGCTGCCCGGCTGCGACGGCGGGTGTTCTCGCCGAGCGGCTTCGGCAGGCGATCGGGGCCAGCCCGGTGGCTACCGCCGACGGTCCGCTCCCGGTCACCGTCAGCGTGGGGGTGGCGATGCTGAACCCGGACGATTCCGGGCTTGGYGACCTGCTCATCCGCGCCGACGTGGCCCTCTACCAGGCAAAGCGCTCCGGCCKGGACCGGGTCGCGACCGCGCAGCCATGATGGGCCTCCACGTTAGGGACCGCCACTGCGGCCTGTCGTAGGGCTGCTGCTCCCCGTACTCTGCTCCCCGCACTCTGCTGCCGTGGGCTCCACGCAAGATTGCGTCTACACGCTGGGAGCGGGGATCTCGATGCCGTACTGCCGGATTCTGCGGTAGATCGTCGCTCGCGACATGCCGAGAGCCCGCGCCGCGAGGGTCCTGTTCCCGTCCGCGCTGAGCAGGCTCTGCACTATTGCGTCTCGCTCGATCGCCTCCATGGCTCCGAGAACCCGGCGGGTGACCGTGTGACATTCCGGCGGCAGGTCACCGACCATGATCGTGCCTGCGGGGCGAACCTGGATKACTTTGCGCAGCACCTGCCGCACCTGCTCGATGTTGCCTGGCCAACTGGTACGCAACAGTGCTTGCATAGCCTGCGGGGAGCAGGCGAGTTGGCCGCCACGGGTAAGTTTTACCAGCAGGAACGGCACGATTTGGTGCAGATCATCGATATGGTGCCGCAACGGGGGCACTTCGATGCAACGCGGGAAGTAGCGCATCAGGGGGCCGAGGGGTTTGTCGTCGGCGCTGAGCGTCAGGACTACCCACGGCAGATCCCGGCGGCCGCCCGCCTCCGCTGCTTGGCAGGCGGACGCCAGCACATGCAGCCGATAGGGGTCGATGCGATCGACGTGGCGTACCACCAGCGTGCCCCGGCTACGGCTCAGTTCGTGGCGGAGAAGGGTCCCCCACTCCCGAACAGTAGTGTTGTGGCCGTCGACAACKGAGAACCACGCGGACGGATCATGCCGCTGGCACACGGCCCGGGCCAGGGCTGTTTTGCCCACGCCGGGCTCTCCTCGTAATATCACCCACTCACCTGCTTGCGCAGCCGCGTCCACTTCCCGGCAGGCACGGGTCCATAGAGTTCCGGAGCCGACGATGCCGGGCAGCGGAAGCCGCGTCAGAGCGGTGTCCGCATGCCGCGGGCGCGGCGCTTCGACAAAACGGACATGGGCCACCGCCCCGTCGGTGGCCCTCTCCGTTGCCACTGTCCGGCAGTGCACGCGGGCCCAGGTTCCGCTGGGCAGTTCCATCATCAGGGTGGTGGCACGGCGTCTGGCGACGACATCGGTGATGCGCCCGATCAGCACCGACTGGTCGCGGKGGTCGAGTAGTTGGCGCGCGTGCTCGTTCATCATGACGACGTCGTCGTTGAGGCCGAGCACCACGCCGGAAATCCGTTGGCATGTCCTGAGATACTCCCGTAACAGGGCAAGGTCACGGTGTTCTTCGTTGGCGAGCAGGGATTCCTGAATCTGTGCCGCCGCGGCCCGGGCCATGGCCATGAGCAGCGGCCCGGCGTCCGGACGCCAACAGGTCAGGTCCAAGACGCCAATTATCTTCCTTGTGACTGGATGGTGCATCGGCACTCCGGCGCAGGCTAGATTCTCGAGGTTCGAGGCGTAGTGCTCGTGCCCGAAGACATGGGCGGGGGACCTTCCCTCGAGCGCGGTACCGATTCCGTTGGTTCCCACCAGTCTTTCCGCGTAGCTGAAASCCGGTGCGAGCTGGACCGCGTCGAGGTGCTTCTCCAGGGCGCGGTCACCGGTGCGCCGGGCCAGGACGACTCCCTCGGCATCGGTCAGGATGATGCTGATAGGCTGGTCTACAAGTTGATCGCCGAGCTGGCGGACGATGGGCGCTGCGGCGCGGCTGACCGGGTTTTCGCTGTCGAGGTCGCCCACGAACGTGAGTCGGGGGCCTTCCGCCGCTACCTCCCAGTGCCGGGAGCGTAACCAGGACGCCCGGATGCTGTCGCGTACCCTGTCCGGCTCGATGGAGTCGGTGGTCAGGAACAGCTCCCGCGCCTGCGCAACCTCGGCGCCCTGATGATTATAAGCATCTAGGTTGCTCGAACAACCAGCCATCTGATGGATCTCCTCCCGCGAACGGCGAACCTCGACGACTCCGGTACAACCGCAGCGTCCGACGTGGTCACGAGCGGTTCCCGAGCGAGGTTAGATCGCAGCCCACCGTCTGGCTAGACCTTGTGCTCCGCCCACTGCCGGGCGTCCGCCGCGCCCGACCGACCCCCGACCGGCGCCGATCGCCGATCKCTCCTCGCATCTCGCATCTCGCCTCCCCGATGATCTTGCTGGCCGAGTCCTGGTACCTGTCTCAGATTGAGATCCCACACACCTCCCACGGGGAGTGTGATGTGGGACATACGAAGGGACGTGGTGCAGGCACCGGTTCCGGCCGGAAGGAGGGTCGACGCGGATCGGCGTCGATCTCGGTGCAGGCGGGCATCRCCGGTGTCTGCCCGACCCCGTATCGTCCAGGAGGCAGGACGTGAGCCGTCAAAGCTTGACAAAGGCACACAAAAAGATCACGGAGCTGTCATGGGAACCGACGTTCGCGACGCCCGCGAAGCGGTTTGCCACCGACTATACCTTCGACAAGTCTCCGAAGAAGGACCCGCTCAAGCAGATCTTGCGCTCCTACTTCCCGATGGAGGAGGAGAAGGACAACCGCGTGTACGGCGCGATGGACGGCGCGATTCGCGGCAACATGTTCCGCCAGGTCCAGCAGCGCTGGATGGAGTGGCAGAAGCTCTTCCTGTCGATCATCCCGTTCCCGGAGATCTCCGCGGCCCGGGCGATGCCGATGGCGATCGATGCCGTCCCCAACCCTGAGATCCACAACGGGCTCGCGGTACAGATGATCGACGAGGTGCGTCACTCGACGATCCAGATGAACCTCAAGCGCCTGTACATGAACCACTACATCGATCCGGCCGGCTTCGACATCACTGAGAAGGCGTTCGCCAACAACTACGCCGGAACGATCGGCCGCCAGTTCGGTGAGGGCTTCATCACCGGTGACGCGATCACCGCGGCGAACATCTACCTGACCGTCGTCGCCGAGACGGCGTTCACCAACACCCTGTTTGTCGCGATGCCGTCCGAGGCGGYCGCCAACGGTGACTACCTGCTACCGACGGTGTTCCACTCGGTCCAGTCCGACGAGTCTCGCCACATCAGCAACGGGTACTCCATCCTGCTCATGGCGCTCGCCGACGAGGCCAACCGGCCGCTGCTCGAGCGTGACCTGCGCTACGCGTGGTGGAACAACCACGCCGTGGTGGATGCCGCGATCGGCACCTTCATCGAGTACGGCACGAAGGACCGCCGCAAGGACCGCGAGAGCTACGCGGAGATGTGGCAGCGCTGGATCTACGACGACTACTACCGCAGCTACCTCATCCCGCTCGAGAAGTACGGCCTGGTGATCCCCCACGACCTGGTCGAGGAAGCCTGGAACCGTATCTACAACAAGGGGTACGTGCACGAGGTCGCGCAGTTCTTCGCCACCGGATGGCCGGTGAACTACTGGCGGATCGACCCGATGACCGACGACGACTTCGAGTGGTTCGAGTCGAAGTACCCGGGCTGGTACAACAAGTACGGCAAGTGGTGGGAGAACTACAACCGGATGCGTTACCCCGGCCGGAACAAGCCCATCGCGTTCGAGAACGTCGACTACCAGTACCCCCAGCGGTGCTGGACGTGCATGGTGCCCTGCGTGATCCGCGAGGACATGGTGCATGACAAGGTGGACGACCAGTGGCGCACCTACTGCTCCGAAGCCTGTCACTGGACTGACAAGGTGGCGTTCCGGCCGGAGTACCAGGGCCGCCCGACGCCGAACATGGGCCGGCTGACCGGCAAGCGGGAGTGGGAGACTCTTTACCACAACTGGGATCTCGCCGATGTCATTTCCGACCTCGGGTACGTCCGTGATGACGGCAAGACCCTGATTCCGCAGCCCCATCTCGAGCTCGACGACCCCTCGAAGCTCTGGACGCTCGACGATGTCCGCGGCATCACGTTCAGCAGTCCGAATGTCGCACTCAACGAGATGAACGACGCCGAGCGTGAGGCGGCGATGGCGGCCTACCGGGCCGGCGGTCCGGCTGGTCGGCCGGCACCCGTTTCCTAATAGCGCCCTGCAAGCTGCGGGCGTGTTGAAGAACCGCCGTCCGAGGGGGCCGACGGACGTTTCTTGAACGCGTTCGAACGAACACGGCCCCACCGGCGCCGCGACACGAGCGCCGGTGGGGCCGCACCACCGAGGCGCGGCCCGGGCGGCTCGCCCGGATACGACGGGTTTTTCAAAGCAGGAAAGAGACGGGCATGAGCGACACCCACCGGGTCCGGTTCGAGCCGGTCGACGTGGAGATCGAGGTTACCGAGGACGAGACCGTGCTCGACGCGGCGTTCCGCCAGGGCGTCAACCTGATGCACGKATGCAAGGAGGGACAGTGCTCGGCGTGCAAGTCCTTCCTGCTTGACGGTGATGTACAGATGGGCCGCTATTCGACCTTCGCGTTGGCCGATTACGAAAGTGATGAGGGCTACATCCTGCTGTGTCGGGCGCACGCCTTCAGCGATCTGTCGGTCGAACTGGTCAACTATGACGAGGACATGATCCGCTCCGGCCTTCCGGTGCGGACCATAGAAAGCACTGTCGTGGAGACGGAAGATCTCACCCACGACATCACCCGGTTGCGTCTGGACATCACCGGTTCACCGGACTTCATGTTCCATCCGGGTCAGTACGTCGATATCACCATTCCTGGTTCGAGTGAACACCGTTCGTTCTCCATGGCGAACATCTCGGCGGCGGAAGGCTATCTCGAGTTCATTATCAAGAAGTATCCGGGCGGGCGTTTCTCCGGACTTCTGGAGGACGGTCTGCGCCCCGATGACCCACTGACCGTCACCGGGCCGTACGGTGCTTTCACGCTCCGGGTGAGCTCGGACCGTCGGATCGTCTTCATCGGTGGTGGCGCGGGGATGKCCCCGATCCTCTCCCTGCTACGCCAGCTGGCGACGAAGAACAGCGAGCGGGAGGTCGTCTTCTACTACGGGGCTCGTGCCCCCCGCGACCTGTTCTATGTCGACGAGATCCTCCAGACCGGTGCGTCGATTCCCGGCTTCACGTTCGTCCCCTGCCTGTCCGACAGCATGCCGGAGAACTCGGACGATATCGGCCATCCCGTGGAAAACGGGTTGGTAACCGATATAGTGGACCGGCGCGAGACCGACATCGCATCCTGCGATGTTTACTTGTGTGGTCCGCCTCCCATGATTGACGCGGCATTGCCGCGGCTTGAGTCGAGTGGGGTCCCGAAAGAACAGATCTTCTACGACAAGTTCACTATCACGGCCGCCGCCGAAAGCTGACCGGTCATCGTCACCGGTCGGCCATCGGTTGACGACCTGCCACGAGGAGCACAGGCATGACGCAAGTCACGGGTAAGACCAGGAGCTTCCCCAAGCCGGAGTTCACCGACGCGGAGGCGGGCGCGTTAACGTTCCCCAGCTCCACCAGCCGTGTGTACAACTACTTCAAGCCGCAGAAAATGCGGGCGACCATGTACGAGGACRTCACCTTCGACGTCCAGCCGGACCCTGACCGCTACCTGGCCCAGGGCTGGATCTACGGTTTCGCCAAGGGACCCGGCGGATATCCGCAGGACTGGACGGCTTTGCGCTCCTCGGACTGGCATGCCTTCCGCGACCCCAATGAGGAGTGGGAGCAGACCATCTACCGGAACAACTCCAATGTTGTCCGGCAGATCCAGCAGAACCTTGAAAACGCGCGGGCGGCCCATGCCTACGACGGCTGGTCGCGGGGGTGGACCAAGTTCGTCGAGCAGCACCTGGGCGCCTGGATGCACGCTGAGAACGGTCTGGGCCTGCACGTGTTCGTCGCCGCTCAGCGGTCGGGTCCCACGAACATGATTAACACTGCCATCGCGGTGAACAGCGCGCACAAGCTCCGCTTCGCCMAGGACCTCGCCCTGTACAACCTGGAGTTGGCCGAGTCCCTGCCGGGGTTCGACGGATCGGCCCACCGCAAGGTCTGGCACGACGACCCGGTGTGGCAGCCGGTGCGGGAGAACGTCGAGCGGATCACCGCGGTCGCTGACTGGGCGGAGGYACTCGTCGCCGCGAACATCGTGTTCGAGTCGCTGGTCGGCGTGTTATTCCGCAGCCACCTCGTCATGCAGATCGCCGCCCGTAATGGCGACTACGTCACGCCGACCCTGGTCGGAACCGGCGAGAACGACTACGAGCGCGACCTGCGTTACACCCGCGCGCTGCTCAAGCTTCTCATCACCGACGAGAAGTTCGGCGCAGGCAACGTCGAGACCCTTTCCGGCTGGTTGTCCCGGTGGGTTCCGCTGAGCTTGAAGGCGGCCCATGAACTGCAGCCGATCTGGTCGCAGCCGCAGGAGAAAGTCATCACCTTCTCGGAATCCCTCGACGCTACGGTCAACGGATTCCGGGCCGTCCTTTCCGACCTTGGTCTGCCCGAGCCGAAGGAGCTGACGCAGTGACCACCGCGAACGGAAACCCAGAGCTCGGTAAATCCAATAGAACCTCGTCGAACATGTGCGGCGTCACCCTGATGAACAACCAGAACGGATATGTCGTCGCCGACGTCATGCGGAGCAAGCCCGGTATCCGCGTCGAGGAGTATCCGTCCATGATCCGGGTTGACGGCGAACGTAAGATCGAATTTGACTTCGACGAGATCTCGGATGCGCTCGGTTTCGATTTCGGTGTGTCCGACTTCGAAGAGATCATGTCCACGCACTACGGCCGGATGGTRCATCTCGACGACAAGACCGTACTGTTCGCCAACCCCGAGGACGCGGCKGAGTACATCGATTTCGATCTGAAAGTCGTCACTAACTGACCTGATCCGAGGCGAACGGCACGGTCCACGCCGGGCTCATCCGGCCCGGCGTGGACCGGCCGTGATGATATTTCGGAGGATATCCACATGTACGTCAAGGACAATGAGCGATACTTCATCGTGGATTCCCACCTGCACTTCTGGGATGGGAGCCCGGAAAACCAGGCGAACCGCTACGGCAAAGGTTTCATCGACTGCTTCTACGATTACCATGTGAATCTGAGCCCGCAGGAGTACCTCTGGCCGCGGGAAAAGTTCCAGAAGTACTCTGCGGAAGTCATGGTGAAGGACCTGTTCGAGGACGGTTACGTCGACAAGGGGATCTTCCAGCCCACTTATCTGACGGACTTCTACCGGAATGGTTTCAACACCACCGAGCAGGACGGCGCGCTCGCCGAGCGGTACCCCGGCAAGTTCATCGTGAACGGCGCCTTCGACCCGCGTGACGGCGAACTGGGCCTGTCGAAGCTGGCGGACCTGGCGGCACGCYGGAACCTCAAGGGTGTGAAGCTCTACACGGCGGAGTGGAAGGGCGAGTCCAAGGGCTACAAGCTGACCGACCCGTGGGTCTACCGGTATCTGGAGAAGTGCCAGGAACTCGGCATCCGCAACATCCACATCCACAAGGGCCCGACGATCTACCCGCTGAACCGGGACGCGTTCGATGTCGCCGACGTCGATGATGTGGCCACCGAATTCCCCGAGCTGCGGTTCATCATCGAACACGTCGGACTGCCCCGGTTGGAGGACTTCTGTTGGATCGCCACGCAGGAGCCCAATGTCTACGGTGGGCTCGCGGTGGCCATGCCGTTCATCCACAGCCGGCCGCGCTACTTCGCGCAGATCATCGGTGAGCTCCTCTACTGGCTCGACGAGAACCGGCTGACCTTCTCGAGTGACTACGCGATCTGGCACCCCAAGTGGCTGGTCGAGAAGTTCGTCGACTTCCAGATCCCGGCGGACATGCAGGCCGAGTACGGCGTGCTCACCCCCGACATCAAGCGCAAAATTC
Source organism: Frankia sp. CcI156 (assembly GCF_001983015.1). Taxonomy (NCBI): domain Bacteria; kingdom Bacillati; phylum Actinomycetota; class Actinomycetes; order Frankiales; family Frankiaceae; genus Frankia; species Frankia sp. CcI156. The sequence goes on along the minus strand of NZ_MOMD01000066.1, from coordinate 18,325 downwards.
TCGGTCTCAACGCGGCCGCGCTCTACGACATCGAGGTACCGGCCGAGGTTAGCGGGGCGGGCAGCGGTTCTCCGGCGTCGACGCCTCTCGTGGGCGCAGGGCAGTCCGTATGACCACACCCACAGTAACCAGTAGGACCGGCCTGGCCGCGGACGTCTGGGAAGCTTTGGGGCGGGTGTACGACCCAGAGCTCGACCAGCCCGTCACCGAGCTGGGATTCGTCCGTGCTCTGGTGGTCCAGGACGGGCGGGTGCAGGTTCGGCTCAGACTCCCGACCTACTTCTGTGCGCCGAACTTCGCCTACCTGATGGTGTCCGACGCGCACGACGTGGTGAAGGAGCTGCCAGGAGTCACCGAGGTGGACGTGGCCCTGGAGGATCACTTCGCTGCCGAAGAGATCAACGCCGGAGTCGCCGCCGGAGACGGTTTCCCGGCAAGTTTTCCCGGGGAGGCCACCGGAGGCCTCGACGACCTGCGGATGACCTTCCTGCGTAAGGCGCACACCGCCAGCCTGGAAGGCGCGGCCAAGCGCCTGGTAGCCGCGGGCTGGTCACCCGAGTCGCTGGATCGGGCCCGGCTGGCGGACATGCCGGAGTCACCGGAACGACGCAGCCTGCTGCGCCGACGGGATGCCCTCGGACTGTCCCTGGCTCCCGAGGCGCCGCTGTTCGTTGACGACGACGGCCGTCCGATCGATCGCGAGGCGCTGCCCCTCCRGCTGCGGTTTGCCCGGACCGTCCGGGTGACGATCGACGCGAACACCACGGTCTGCCGCGGTCTGCTGGAGACGCGGTACGGCACGGTGGACCGCACACCCATGACGTGACAGTGACGTGACAGCGACGAACGTGGAGGTGGGCCGATGAGGGCCRTCCAGGTCATCAAGTACGACAACGCGCCGCGGCTGGTAGACGTCCCCGAGCCCAAGATCCTCCATCCGCTGGACGTGGTGGTCAGGATCGGCGGCGCCGGTGTCTGTCGGACCGACCTGCACATCATCGAAGGGCAGTGGGAGCAGAAGTCGGGCGTGACCCTGCCGTACGTGCTCGGCCACGAGAACGCCGGCTGGGTGCACGAGGTCGGTTCGGCGGTGAGCGACATCGCCGTGGGCGACCCGGTCATCCTGCACCCGCTGGTCACCTGCGGGCTATGCCGGGCCTGTCGGGACGGCGACGACGTGCACTGCGCCCGGGCGTCCTTTCCCGGAATCGACAGCGACGGCGGCTACGCCGAACTGCTGCGGACCAACGCCCGGTCGGTGGTCAAACTCGACCCGTCGTTGCAACCGGCGGATGTGGCGGCACTGGCCGACGCCGGACTGACCGCCTATCACGCGGCACGCAAGGCAGCCGCGGCGCTGAGTCCCGGTGACCGGGTCGTGGTGATCGGAGCCGGCGGTCTGGGCCACATCGGTGTGCAGGTGCTGCGTGCCCTCACCCCAGCCGAGATCATCGTCGTCGACCGCTCCGCCGAGGCGTTGCGGCTCGCCGGCGAACTGGGCGCCGACCACACGGTGCGGGCCGACGGCAGCGAGGTGTCCGCGGTACTCGATCTCACCGGGGGCAGCGGCGCCGAGGCAGTCATCGACTTTGTCGGCGAAGGCGGYGCGATCGAGGCGGGTGTCGCCATGCTGCGTCGCGCCGGTTCGTATTATGTTGTCGGCTATGGCGGGGTGCTGAACGTCTCCACCATCGACATCATTTCCACTGAGATCAACTTCATCGGTAACCTGGTCGGATCGTACAGCGACCTCGTTGAGCTGATGGTTCTCGCAACCCGTGGCAAGGTCACCCTGCACACGAGTGCCTACCCCCTGGCAGAGTTCCACCAGGCGCTCGACGACCTTCACCACGGCAAGGTGCGCGGTCGGGCGATCCTGATCCCCTGATCTACTGATCACTCGGACCCGATCTGTGCGTGGCTCGGGAACCCAGGGCTCCGGCGGCGCGACTGTGCGATCGGATCGGGCTCCAGGTGGGGCTGGTTTCGCCACCATGCCCCGCCAGCTGCTCGCAGCCACGATCGTGCCGCCATCGGCCCGCCTTGACGGATGCGGAGCGGAAGGACTGAGGAAGAGATGGCCAAGGATCTGCGGTTCAATGTCGAGGCGCGCCGCCTGCTGGAGGCCGGGGTCAATGCCCTGGCGGACGCCGTCAAGGTGACTCTGGGTCCAAAGGGCCGCAACGCCGTCATCGAAAAACTGACCGGGCCGCCCACCATCACCAATGACGGTGTGACCATAGCCAGGGAGATCCAGCTGCGTAACCCCTTCGCCAACATGGGGGCGCAACTGGTCAAGGAGGTCGCGACCAAGACCAACGGCACTGCCGGCGACGKAACCACCACCGCCACCGTGCTCGCGCAGGCCCTCGTCCGGGAGGGTCTGCATGCCGTGGACGGGGGCGCCAACCCGATGTTTCTCAAGAACGGCATCGAGGCTGCCGTGGCCGCCCTGCTAGAGGAGTTTGAAAAGTACCGGGGAGAGGTCGAGGGCGAGGCCGATCTTGCCCGGGTGGCGACCCTCGCCGCCAACAACGATGCCCGGATCGGCGACGTCGTGGCCGCGGCCCTTGGCCGGGTCGGCTGCGACGRGGTGGTCACGGTCGAGGAATCCCCGATCTTCGGACTCGAGGTCAGCTTCGTGGACGGTATCGAGTTGGACAACGGGTACCTCTCGCCGTACATGGTCACCGACACCGAGCGGATGGAGGCCGCCTACACCGACCCCTACATCCTGTTGACCAACGAGAAGATCTCTCAGGTTCAGACCCTGATGCCGGTCCTCGAGCTGGTCACCCGGGCCGGCGGCCAGTTGATCGTCTTCGCGGAGAACGTCGAGGGACCGGCACTGGGCATGCTGGTCGCCAACAATGTGCACGGGACCTTCCGGTCCGCGGTGGTCCGGGCACCCGGTTTCGGTMACCGTCGGTTGGCCGAGCTCAACGATCTCGCGGTTTTTCTGGGCGGTCAGGTGATTACCGCGGATGCCGGGCTTTCCCTGGACCGGGTCACCCTCGGCCAGCTCGGGCGTTGCAAGAAGGCCACCATTACCGAGCATGCGACTACGATCGTCGACGGCGCCGGTTCCGCCACCGAGATCCATGCCCGGATCGACCAGCTCAAGCGGGAGCTTGAACGGGCGGAGAACCCCCACGACCAGGACACGTTGCAGACCCGGATCGCCCGGTTGTCCGGCGGCGTCGCGGTGATCCGGGTCGGCGCCGTGACCGGTGTGGAGTTGAAGGAGAAGCTGCACCGGGTCGAGGACTCCCTCGCGGCGGCACGGGCTGCTCTCGCCGAAGGTGTCGTGGCGGGCGGTGGTACCGCACTGCTGCAAGCGGCCTCGGCCCTTGACAAGCTCACGCTGACCGGCGACGCCGCCGAAGGCAGGGAGATCGTTCGGCGGGCCATCGCCGAACCACTGCGCTGGATCGCGATCAACGCCGGCTACGACGGCGACGAAGTGGTCAAGCGGGTCGCCGAGCTGCCGCGCGGTCACGGTTTCAACGCCGCGACCGGAGAATACGGGGAGATGGCCGGCTTCGGTGTCATCGACCCGGTGAAAGTTACCCGTTGCGCGCTGCAGAGCGCGGCGTCGATCGCCGCGCTGTTGCTGACAACGGAAACCCTGGTTGTCGAGGAGGTCATCGGCAACCCGGGTGCCGTGATCGCTCCCGGATTCGGGGATCTCGCGGAGGGCCTGGTCCGGCCTTCCAACATCGCCTGATCGTCAGGCGGCCGGTGGGCGTGTCGGCAGCTGCCGACACGCCACGGCAGGAACGGTCTCGCGTCCGGTCAGCACCACCGTTTCCGGAGCGGATGACGCCGGTCCGGCGGGCCGCCTACCGCCGGACCGGCTTCGCGACCAACACGGAAGTGATCGGACAGCTGTCCCAGCCCGGTCAACCGCTTTTCAACGTCGAACTGACAGCGGGAGCCGGTGGCGGCCTGGAGAACTCCTGCCGCCACCGGCTCCCGCTTCTGTGCCTGGGGGTCCATCCGCGCTCAGCCGGTGAGCAGTCCGGTGGTGTACATGACGGCGATGCCGGCGAGGAATCCCCCGAGGACGTGACCGGTGCCGAGCCCGCCGGGTGCCCGGCGGGCCAGGCGGCGTCCGATCTCGACGACGACCTGCAGGGCTGCTCCGACCGCGATGGACAGGAACAGCACCCCGAGGACGTCGTTGATGAGGAATCCACCGATCCAGGTTCCGGCTATGGCGGGCGCACCCGCGACAAGCGCGAGGCTGACGAGCCGGGGCGCCTTCACCTCGGACTGTTCCGCGAGCGGGGCCGCGATGCCAAGTCCCTCGGTGATATTGTGGATCATGAATCCGACGATGAGGAACGTGCCGAGGACGAGCTTTCCCAGCGCGAAGGAGGAGCCGATGGCCAGGCCCTCACCGAGATTATGCAGGCCGATACCGATCGCGAYGAGCGTTGCCAGCGTGGCTCCGCTCAGCCCGGCACCGGTATTGCCGGACAGGCGGCTGGCGACGAAGGTCAGGGCAAGGTAGCTGGCGGCGACACCGAACAGGACCACCCCGGTACCGTGCAGGCTGGTGGGCAGGCCGGCCTGAAGTTCGAATGCCTCGCCGAGGGCGTCGAAGGCCACGAAGGTGAGCAGACCAGCGGTGAGCGCCAGAAAGCCGCTGGTCCAGCGGGAGTCGGCCCGGCGTAGCGAGGGCAGCCAGGCCAGTCCGAGCGCGATCGGTACCACGCCGACGAGGAAGCYGATGATTGTGTAGCCAAGGATGCTGCGGCCGGTAACGCCGKGCGTCTCGACCGCCGCTGTGATCTTCTTGCTGGTCTGGATTCCGGTGGAGCTTGTCACCCCGACCGCGATCGGCTCCTCGGGTATCCACGGGTAGGGGACAGCAATGGTGGCCGAACGCAGATGATGCAGGACGCTTCCACCATCCACCGTGAAAGGCACGATCGCGTCGTCGACTGTGACCACGGCGATGGTGAGGTCGGCATGCTGGGGGTTGGTGACGTGGATGCGGATCTCGCCCGGTTCGAAGACGACGCGGCGAACGGCGAATTCGTCGGGTGCGGGAGGATTGGCGCGGATGAGTCCGGTTAGTGACGTTCCGGTGGACGTGAACAACCAGACGACCGCACCGAGCAGGGTGATCGGAACCAGCGCCCACAGCCGCCAGCGMAGGCCGCCCGACCGCGAGGCCTCCGGGAACCGTCGGGATTCGCTGGTCATGAGTTGGTCACCTCGAAAAATCCCATCCAGCCGAGTTCGGCGAACTCCGACTGGTGGGCATGGAACATGAAGYGGCCCGGGTAATGGAATTCGATCTCGATGATCCCGCGTTGGCCCTGGCAGAGCATGACCGTGTCCGTGTACTCGTACTGGTCCCCCGAGCCGGTCGGGTAGTAGCGGAAGAACTCGCCGTGCAGGTGAAACGAGTTTATGAGATCGAACTCGGTCAGGTTGGCCAGGTAGATCCGGACCAGTTCGCCGCGTTTGATCTGGATGGGATAGCGCGCATAGTAGAAGGCGCGCCCGTTGACCGTGTAGAAGTTGTTCTCACCGTCGCCGTCGGTATCGAAGCCGTTCATGACCATGACGAACTCCCGCGCCGTCGGGCGTGGCTGCGGTGGATCGATGATTAATGCGCCGTAAAGGCCCTTGGCAATATGTTTCTTGAGCGGCGTCGCGTGGCAGTGGTACATGTGCATCCCGTAGGGGGTCGCCGGGAAATTGTAAACGAAGGTTCCACCGGGATCGACGATCTCGAAGACACCATCCATATTCGCTGGGTGTATCCCGTGGAAATGAATGGTATGCGGGTGCATACTGCCGTTGGTGAACCGCACGCGTAGCAGGTCACCCTCGGTCGCGCGGATGACCGGACCGGGAACCGTGCCGTTGTACGTCCAGGCCGGGAAGGTGACACCCTGCGCAATCTCGATCTCCTTGTCCATAGCGAAGATCTTGTATTCGCGCACTCGGCCGGGCTGATGTACCAGAGCCGRCGGCGGGTGGAGGAGGTCGTCGAGGTCGTGGGGGCCGCYTGGTGCCGGGACCCCGGGGCCGATCATCGCCCCGTGGCCTGTGGCCGGATGGCTTGCAGGCATCGAGGTGTGCTGTTCACTCGAGGTGTGCTGCTCAGCTGCCGTGATCGAGGCCGCAAGCGTGGTGATGGGYGCCGCGGCGATCAGCGGGGCACTGGCCAGCAGCCCGCGTCGCGTGGCTTTCCCGTACTCACTCACCGCGCCTGCCCGAACTCCGCCGACAGTCTGTCGATCAATAGGTAGGTCTCACGCATCGCCGTCGGGCGCTGGCGGCTCATACGACTCCTTACGGTGTGAGCGCGGACGGTCACCGAAGCCAGGGCGGGTCACTGGTTGGGCTGTACTCGGGGTGACGACCACGTCATTCGGGTGATTTGCATCACACAACATCACACCCCATGGGCGGCGGGAAGGCGGTCTCAACATGAGACGGCTGCACGGGCTTATACCTCTCCGCTTCATRCGGACCGCCGGCGCGGGGCATGCCCTGGTTCAGACTGAGCCAAGGGCGGTCCGTCCCACCGGGGACGCGTCAGGCGGTGATGCCCGTCAGGCGGTGATGCCGTAGGCCTTCAGCTTGCGGTAAAGGCCGGACCGCGACATCCCGAGCCTGGTGGCCGCCAGCATTCGGTTGCCCTCGGTCTCCTGGAGAGCGGCGACGATCGTGTCCCGCTCGGCTGCCTCCAGCGGGGTGAGMACGTGCCGCGAGGTGGTCTGGCAGTAGGCCGGCAGGTCCTGGGCCTGGATCTCCCCGACCGGTCGCCGCCGCAGCGCGTGTTCGAGGGCCTCGCGCAGCTGGGAGACGTTGCGTGGCCAGGAGTAGCGCGCGATGATCCGCTCGGCGGCTGGGCTGAGCCGCACCTTGCGGTTGGGGGCCATGTCGCGCAGGACCGACGAGGTGATGGCGGTGAGGTCATCGGTACGGCATCGCAGCGGCGGCACAGTGATCGCTACCTCGAAGTGGCCGAGGAGTGCGTGGARCGGCAGGTCGGAGTCCAGTGAGGAGTCCGACAGGGTCGCAACGAATGAGGTCGGGTTGTCGAGCCTGCCGATCGCAGTGAAGAACACGTCGAGCTGTTCGACCSCTTCGGTGCTGGCCTGGTCGACATTGCGGACGATGTAGAGGGTCGGCTCTGGCTTGCCCGCGAGCAGTGAGTCGATGTCGGTCTCGGAGTTCTCGATGGTCAGCTGGGAGGCGTCCATCGACACGCTTCGGCCGCCCGGGTGTGAGGCGTGGAAGATCTCGGCGACCAGGGTGAACTTGCCGGTGCCGGTCTCACCGAGCACGATCGCCGGCTTCTTCGCTATGAGGGCTTCGCGCAGCTTGTCGCACGCGCGTACCCATGCCGGTGACCGACCACCGGTAATGGTCTCGTGCGGCCKGTACAGGTCGCCGGCGATGCGGGAGGTCTGCAGGGTCGCGACCGCGATCTGTGGCAGCACCTGCTCGGTGAAGTCGCCCGGCGATCCGGCCTTCTCCGTGGCGACGAGGTCGGCGATCACCACCATGCCGGCCACCTCGGAGCCGGCCAGGATCCGGGTGCCCCGGATATGGACCATGCGTCCCCCCGGCAGGACCAGGGTGTCGCTCACCCGGTCGCGGCGGCTCATGAGGAAGGTCGCGTGCTCGCGCAGGGTCAGCTGCTCGCTGGCGTCGAACAGGCCCTGGGCCGGGGTGTTGGCGATGAAGACCGAGTCACCGAAGGCGAAGACGGCCTGTCGGGACGCCCGGGCTTCGACGCGCAGGTAGGTCTCGAAAACGGCCTGCTGGGACTGGCTGCGATCCAGTAACAGGTTGCGGCTGATGTCCTTGGCGGCGCTCTTCACCAAGGTGTGCATCAGCGGGCTCCAGGTCTGGGTGAGCGTGGAGATGTCCAGCACTCCCTCCACCCGGCCGGTGAGAGGATCGATGACCGGGGCGCCGGTGCAGGCGAAGCATTGCAGGGGCTCGGTGAAGTGCTCCGGCCCGACGATGCTGACCGGCTGACCGGCCTCGATCACGGTGCCCACACCGTTGGTGCCCATCATCGACTCGGAGTAGTTGAACCCTGGCGCGAATTCGACCCTGTCGAGCAACCGCCCGACCGTCGATGACAAGTCGATGCGCTGAACCAGYCTGGCCCTGTGGTCGGTCAGGGCGATGACCAGCGGGAGGTCCGCGGTGTCGTTGCYGAGCTGAGTGAGCACCGGGCGTGCGCAGCGCACCAGCCGGGACCCGGTGTCGATGTCGTCGATGTAGTCGCTGTGCGGCCGTGCGCTGTCGACGCCGGCCGCCTGGCTGCGTTCCCATGATGCCGCGAGCACGTCGGGGACACCGACGGCACCCGCGCGGCCGCACTCCAGGAAGTCCGCCCGGGCTGCGGCCACCCGTAAGAGGCGGTTCGCGGTGTCCGGCATGTGCACCTCCTCGGGGGTCCTGGATGGCCCCGTGGAAGAACATCGTGGCTGAGAGCCACGCCACATCCAAGAGCAGTGAGTGTCCAATTTTGGGACACCGACACCCGGTGGGACACCAGCAGGGTTGTCCCAACAACGGGGCCTGCGCATGGAACCCAGGGAGTCACGAACCGAGGAGCGTCATGGACACCCTGATCAACATCGACAACGGTGGCACGCTTACCGACATCTGCGTCTGGGATGGCGACCAGTTCACCTACACCAAGTCCCTCACTACTCCGCACGACCTGTCGGAGTGCCTCTTCGACGGGATCGAGAAGGCCTCGGTCGCCCTCTACGGCGAAGCCAACACGGAGAAGCTGCTGCACGCTACGCAGCACATCCGATACTCGACCACCCAGGGCACCAACGCCCTGGTCGAGCGGCGGGGCCCGATGATCGGCATCCTCACCACGATGCCGGGCCTGTTCGAGCGGATGCGCGGCGGTGAAGCCGAGAAGGACCTCTTCGACGGCCTGATCGCCGACCGGATGCTCACCATCGACATGGGCGCGACCGATGAGGAGATCGACTTCGAAGTCGTCCAGCGGATCAACCAGCTCACCACCCTGGGCGCCGCCCGGGTGGTGGTGGCTGGTGAGTCGCCGGAACAGGAGCGTCGCCTACGCAGCGTGTTGCTGCGCAAGTTCCCGCGGCACCTGCTCGGCTCGATCCCGCTCCTGTACTCGTGGTCCCTCGCCGGCGACCGGGACCACCCGCGTCGGGTGTGGTCGTGCGTGCTCAACTCGTTCCTGCACCCGACCATGGAGCGGTTCCTGTACGGGGCGGAGCGGCGGCTGAAGTCGTACAGGGTGCTCAACCCGCTGCTGGTCTACCGCAACGACGGAGCCTCCTCGCGGGTGGCCAAGGCGGTGGCGCTGAAGACGTACTCCTCCGGGCCGCGCGGCGGCTTGGAAGGTACGGCGGCGCTGGCTCGCACGTACGGCCTCGATCACACGCTGATGATGGACATCGGCGGCACCACCACCGACGTGGGGGTCGTCCGCGGCGGCGCGGCGGCGGCCGATGAGCGCGGCACCATCGAGGGCGTCCCGATCTCCTACCCGATGAGCAACGTGCACTCGACCGGGGTCGGTGGGTCCTCGGTGATCTCGGTGGTGGACGGGCAGATCATGGTCGGGCCGCGCAGTGTGGGGGCGGCCCCCGGCCCCGCCTGCTTCGGCTTCGGTGGCAAGGAAGCCACGATCACCGACGTCAACCTGCTGCTCGGCGTCCTCGACGCCAGCACCTACCTCGACGGCACCTTCCGGCTCGACGCCGACCGTTCGGCCGCGGTCATCACCGAGACCATCGCCGAGCCGCTGGGCATCAGCCTGGAGGAGTCGCTGATCCGGATGGAGCGGGCCTACTTCGAGGCGCTGGCACACTCCTTCGCGCACCTGATCGAGGAGAACTCGACCCTCATCGCCTTCGGTGGCGCCGGCCCGATGAGCGCCGTTGGTGCCGCTCGTCCGGCAGGGGTGAAGAAGGTGCTGATCCCGCGGATGGCGGCGGTCTTCTCCRCGTTCGGCATTGCCTTCTCCGACATCGGCAAGACCTACGAGGTCGGCGTGCCGGAGCCGACCACGGCAAGCACCGCGGCGACGTACGACGAGATGCTTGCCCGGGCCAGGCGCGACATTTTCCAGGAGGGCTACGACCTCGACGACTGCCGCACCGAGGTACTGCTCACCATCGAGGAGACCGACGGGTCGCCGGTGGAGACCAGGCCGTACCAGTCCGGCGACGCCGCGGACTTCCCCGGGAAGCAGGTCTCCCTGCAACTGTCGGTGACGGCCGCGCTGCCGCACCCCGACGTTGCTCCCGACACCGACGTGCCCGCGATCCGGGTGACGAGCAATGAGACCCGCCTGGTCCGTTCCGCGCCCGACCAGGTCGACAAGGTGCCGGTGTTCGTGCTCGCCGAGATGCCGCCCGGTGGAAGTGGCGAGGGCCCGRTGATCGTCGAGGGCCCGTTCTTCACCGCCCGCGTGCTGCCCGGCTGGCAGTTCCGGGTCACCGCCTCGGGGGACCTGCTGCTGACCGACACCCACTGACCTCCCCTGACGGCCCCGAGCGTCCCCTGACAGCTACGAGAGGAAAGTCATCATGCGGGTCCCCATGACCGAATACCTGGTCATCGACCTCGACACCGAGCGCTGGGTCTGCCGGGTGTGCRGCCGCGACATCTGGTCTGCCCACGGGAACTACAAACTCGGCTGCCTGGTCTACGACCGCGACCCACGGGAGATCCACCAGCCGATCATCAATCCCGRCCGCTACGAGTTCACCTTTTCCCCGGACCCGACGTACTGCCGGATCCTGGAATTCTACTGCCCCGGCTGYGCCACCCAGATCGAGACCGAATACGTGCCCCCGGGACACCCGCCGACGGCCGATCTCGTCATCGACGTCGCCGCGCTGCGCACCCAGTGGGAGGAACGCGGCGTCGACCCCGAGCAGGTCCACAACTACGGGCCCGGCGAGGACGCGCAGAAATACACCGCCATGCACAAGGCGACCGGCCACATCCGCTGATCTCGCAGGGAGAACCGAGACAATGAAACGTATCTCCGTCGACATCGGCGGCACCTTCACCGACTGCTTCTTCGTCTGGGACGAGACCTAYGTCGAGGCGAAGGCGCTGACCACGCACCACAACCTGGCGCTGGGCTTCAACGAGGCGCTCGACCTGGCGTGCAGCCGGGCCGGACTGGACCGCGGCACCGTGCTCACCGAGGTCGACTCGGTCCGCTACGCCACCACCCTGGGCACCAACGCTCTCATCGAGCGCAAGGGACCCAAGGTGGGGGCGATCGTCACTCATGGCTTCGAGGACACCATCCCGCTCTCCCGCGRCCGGGGGTACGGCGAGGGCCTGGACTACTCGATGCAACAGAACCTCCCGGCAGCCGAACGGCCCGAACCGCTGGTGCCGCGCTACCTGATCCGCTCGGTCAAGGAACGCGTCAACTCGGCCGGCACGATCGTGGCGAGGCTCGATCCCGAGGACGTCCGCACGGTGGTCCGTGAGCTGGTGGATGCCGGCGCCGAGGCCCTGGTGGTCTCGCTGGTCAACGCCACCGAGAACCCCGAGCACGAGCTGGCGATCCAGGAGATCATCCTCGACGAGTTCCCGGCCCACGAGCTGGGTGCCATCCCGGTGCTGCTGGGMCACCAGGTCTCCGGTCGCAAGGGCGAATACGTGCGGGCGACCTCCACCATCGTGGACGGCTTCCTGCACGAGATCATGTTTCACGCGCTCAGCCAGCTCTCGAACAACCTGCGCGACGCCGGCTACGGCAAGCCGATGCTGGTCATCCACAACTCCGGTGGCATGGCGCAGATGAACTCCACCGACGCCCTGCAGACCATCCACTCCGGTCCGATCGCCGGCGTCGGCGCCGCGGAGCACCTGTCGAACGAGACGGGCCTGGGCCATGTGATCTCCACTGACATGGGCGGYACGTCCTTCGACATCGGCCTGGTGCCCGAGGGCGGCGTGAAGCACTACGACTTCCTGCCGACCATCGACCGCTGGCTGGTGTCGGTGCCGATGGTGCACCTCGACACGCTCGGTGCCGGCGGCGGCTCCATCGCGTCGTACGACCGGATTCACAACTCCATCAAGATCGGCCCGGAGTCGGCCGGCTCCAACCCCGGCCCGGCCTGCTACGACCGCGGCGGACTGCGTCCGACGGTGACCGACGCCGACCTGTTGCTCGGCTATCTGGACCCGGACAACTACGCCAACGGCTACATCAAGCTCAACCCGAAGCGCTCCCGGTTCGCCGTCGAAGAGAACCTGTGCGACCAGCTCGACATGGACGTTCTCGCCATCGCCCGCGCGATCAAGGACGGTGTTGACGAGCAGATGGCGATCGGCATCGGCAAGGAGCTGCGGGTGCGCGGCTACCTGCCGGAGGACTTCACGATGCTCGCCTACGGCGGCAACGGTCCGCTGCACGCCTGCGGTATTGCTCGCCATGCCGGCATCAAGCAGATCCTGGCCCCGCCGTTCTCGTCGGTGTTCTCCGCCTGCGGCGCCGGCAACATGAAGCAGCTGCACTTCCACGAGCGCGGCGTGCACATCACGATGTACAACGCCACCTCCCGGTCGCTGTACGACAAGTACGAGGAGTTCAACGCGAYCGTCGAGGAACTCGAGGCCCGGGGCCGGGAGGACCTGGTGCGTCAGGGCTTCGCGGCCGACGACGTGAAGTACCGCCTGGAACYGGACATGCGCTACGGCAACCAGCTGCTCACCCAGGCCGTCGCCCTCGACATCAACCGGATGAACGGTGTGGGCGACGTACTGCACATGATCCGCACCTTCGGTGATGTCTACAGCCACCGGTTCGGCGCCAGCAGCGCGGCACCCGAAGCCGGGATCCGGGTGGGGACCGTGCGGGTGGCCTCCTACGTCGACGGCGACGTCGTCAACTTCGACTCGCTRGAGGCCGGCGGCGAGCGCACGGTGCCGACCGAGGTGTCGCACCGCAAGGTCTACTTCATCGGCCAGGACGACTCGATCGAGACGCCGGTCTACGACCAGRCCGCGCTGTCGCACGAGCGGGTGATCCCCGGCCCCGCGATCGTCACCACCGAGAACACCACCTACCTCGTCGAGCCGGGCTGGCGTCTGGAGCCGACGGTGCAGGGCGCCGTCTGGTTCCTGCAGGACTGATCGAGTACACCGTCGAGCGCACCAGGGAGAAGACGATGACTGTCACGGACGACAGCGCCACGCAGGAGCAGGCCGCCGAGCAGAACACCCTCACGCCCCAGGAGCGGGAGTGGGTCGACCAGTTCATGGACGAGACCACCCTCTTCCTCGGTCCCGACCCGGTGATCATGCGTGACCACTCCATCCAGGAACGGACGTCGCGGGAGGAGACGGCGATCGCCGCCGGTGTCGACCGGCTGGTGGTCGAGCGGATCCGCAAGCGGATTGCCGGTGCGCTCGACGAGGGCTACGAGATGTGCGAGGCGCAGGGTGCCGCGCCCGGGGCGAAGTGGGGTGACCTGACGACCGCGATCTACACCGCGGCCGGGGACGTGTCCTACCTCTCCTGCCACGGGGTGATCGCGTTCTCCGCGATCCTGCACCACCCGATCCGGTACATCATGAAGTACTGGAAGGACGAGCCGACCGTCGGTATCCACGAGGGCGACGGATTCATCCACAACGACGCCCGGTTCGGCAACGTCCACAACACCGACCAGTCGATGATCATGCCGATCATACGTGGGGGTGAGATCATCGCGTGGGTGGCGGCGACCATCCACGAAGGCGAGAACGGCGCCTGCGAGCCGGGCGGCATGYCGTCGGGCTCGGAGACCCCGTTCGACGACGGCCTCCGGATGAGCCCGTTCAAGATCGTCGAGCGTGGTCATCTGCGCCGGGACCTGCTGACCTTCCTCCAGCACTCGGTGCGCGACCCCAAGCTGCAGCTGGCCGACCTGAAGGTGAAGATCACCGCGGTACGCAAGATCATGGAGCGCATCGACAAGGTCATCGACGAGGTCGGCGTCGACACGTTCGTGGCGGCCCTGCGGGTCACCGTCGAGGACGTCGACGCGGAGGTCCGCCGCCGGATCTCCGAGCTTCCCGACGGCACGTACTCCTTCAACCAGTTCATGGACTCGACGCTGAAGGAGAACATCCTCATCAAGATCGCCTGCAGGATCCACGTCAAGGGCGACAAGATGACCGTCGACCTGCGTGGCACCGGACCGGAGATCATCAACCGGGCGATCAACTCTCCGCTGTGCTCGGTGAAGTCGATGATGATGCAGGCGATCCTGGCGTTCTGGTGGCCAGACCTGCCGCGCTGCACGGCGGCGATGAGCTGCATCGAGATCATCTCCGACGAGGGCACCTGGGCCGACGCGTCCTACGACGCCCCGATGGGACAGTCGCTGCAGGCCTCGTTCCGAGGCTTCTCGATGATGCAGGCGCTCTACGGAAAGATGTCGTTCTCCACGCCGCACAAGTACTCGAACATCGTGGCCAACTGGTTCAACCAGATCAACACGTTCCTGTGGGGCGGTGTCACCCAACACGGCGACATGGTCGGCAACCTGTGTGCCGACCTCAACGGCATGCCCGGGGGAGCCAAGCCCTTCCGGGACGGTGAGGACGCCGTCTCGCCGCTCTTCTGCGCCATGGCCGACACGGCCGAGCAGGAGGTCATGGAGGAGGAGGTGCCCTTCATGCAGCTGGTGGCCAAGCGCCTGGTCCGCGACAACATGGGCTTCGGCAAGTTCACCGGCGGCATGGGCTACGAGATGATCGTGGCCGCCGAGGGCACGCCGGAGTGGGGCTTCATGACGGTGACCTCCGGAGCGAAGTTCTCGTCCATCTACGGCATGTTCGGGGGCTACGGCTGCGGCACCTACCCGCTGGCGATGGTCAAGGGCACGAATGTCTACGAGCACATTCGTCKGGACAACAAGAAGTTCGACCTCTCGATCGAGAAGGTCATGAACGAGCGTCCGTTCCCGGACGGGAAGTACTCGACCTATCACATGGGTCTGCAGTACGACCGCGCCAAGGACGGCGAGCTCTACATGATCTCCCAGGGCGCCGGTGGTGGGTACGGCGACCCGCTGGAGCGCCTGCCCGAGTCGGTGGTGCGCGATGCCGAGCTCGGCCGGATCAGCCAGAAGGTCGCCGAGGAGATCTTCGGTGTCCGCTATGACCCGATCACCTTCCGGCTCGACGCCGAGGGCACCAGGCAGGCCCGCGAGCGGGTCCGCCAGACGCGCCTGACGCGCGGCAAGCCCTACGCGGAGTTCGTCAAGGATTTCGTCACCGAGGAGCCGCCGAAGGACCTCCTCTACTACGGCTCCTGGGGCGACGACACCAAGGACCTCACCGCCACGGTGTTCACCATCGACGGTCCCCAGCGGGTCAAGGCGCCGCTGAAGGAACTGCCGATCATCGTGATTCCGGACCGCCGGGAGCTGAAGATCGCGGCGCTGGAGGCGCGCGTGCGGGAGCTGGAGGACAGGCACGGCGAGGACGTCAAGCGTCTCGCCTGAGGTTCCGTCTCGCCTGAGGTTTACGGAGCCCTGAGGTTCAAGGAGCACTGAATGTCTTCTCTCACTGCCCTGCTCGCTGCCGCGCCCGGCGGCCGGGCGCTGGTGATCGACYACGACGCCTACGCGACGGCAGTGCTACGGCAGGGCAGCGAGATCCCCTGGGGTGACCTCGCCGCCCTGACCGGGCACGTCGCCCAGGTCCAGGCCCTGCTGGATCCGGATGCGGTGTTCGTCAATGCCGAGGCGTTCTACGACGCGTATCTCGCGGCGACGCCTGACCTGGTGAGCGCGCTGGGGAAGCGTAGCCGCACGGGCTATGCGTTACGCACCCTGCTCGGTGACGAGCCCGCCGTCGAGCGGTTGGTCCTGACCATGCGCACGCTGGCGGACTCGACCCGGCGACGGGTCGTGCTGTCGGTGCCGTCGCCCGCGAGGTGGTTGCTGYGGGCACATGACCGGGCCGGCACGGGGCTGGACGAGGTGAGCGAGGACCACGCCGACAGCGCCTCCATGTACCTCGCCGAATGGCTGGGGCGCCTGGGGTCGCCGCCGCTGGGACTGTTGCTCCTTGATGCCCGGGCCCGCCGCGGGGACTCCGCCACGCTGGAGTTCCCGGAGCGGGCGGGTGGCTATACCTCGCTGACCAATGTGGCCGGGCACTTCGACTGGACGCTGGCGGTGCGATTCGCCTCCTCGGTCGACGTGGCCGGCGATGTCACGCGGGCTGTCGTCCTTCCCGACGCGTTCTGGCACGGCGAGGGCGAGGCGCCCCGTGACGGAGCCCGGCTTGTGCTGACCACGATCCCGGCCGATGCGCCGCCCGAGACGGTTCTGCTGCGCCGGGCCCTGCTGAAGGAGGGGTGAGGTGGACAAGGTCGTGGCGTCGGCGCAGGAGGCGGTCGCCGATATTCCGGTCGGGGCCAGCGTGGCGAGTGGTGGTTTCGGGGTCTGCGGCATCCCGTCGGTGCTCCTTGCCGCGCTCGCCGAACAGGGGGCCTCGGACCTGACCGTCATTTCCAACAACTGCGGGATCCCGGGTGTGGGTAACTCGCTGCTGCTGGAGGGCGGGCGGATCCGCCGTCTGGTGGCGTCGTACGTGGGGGAGAACAAGGAACTGGAACGGCAGTACCTCTCCGGGAAGGTCGAGATCGAGTTCAACCCGCAGGGGACGCTGGCGGAGCGGCTGCGCGCCGGTGGAGCCGGGATCGCGGCGTTCTACACCCGCACCGGCGTCGGCACGCAGGTCGCCGACGGCGGGCTGCCGATCAGGTACGACGCCTCGGGCGAGGTGGCGCTGGCCTCGCAGCCCAAGCCGACCGAGGTCTTCGAGGTCGACGGGGTGCCGCAGGTCTTCGTGCGGGAGACGGCGCTGCGGCCGGACTTCGCCCTGGTGCGGGCCCGGCGTGGTGACCGGCACGGCAACCTGGTTTTCCGCAGGGCCGCCCGCAACTTCAACCCGCTCTGCGCCATGGCCGGGAGGGTGACGATCGCGGAAGTGGAGGAACTCGTCGAGCCGGGTGCGCTGGATCCCGACGAGATCCACCTGCCCGGAGTCTTCGTGCAGCGGGTGGTGGCGTTGACGCCCGGCCAGGCCGCGGACAAGGGGATCGAGCGGCTCACCCTGCGTGCCGTCACAACCGCTGCAGGAGGTGCCTGAGATGCCCTGGTCCCGGGACGACATGGCCGCCCGTGCGGCGGCGGAACTCAACGACGGGGACTACGTCAACCTCGGCATCGGTCTGCCGACGCTGGTTCCCAACCACGTGCCCGACGGCGTGGAGATCGTGTTGCAGAGTGAGAACGGCATCCTCGGCCTGGGTCCCTACCCGGTCGCCGGCGAGGAGGACCCGGATCTCATCAACGCCGGCAAGGAGACGGTGACGACCGCGACGGGAGCAAGCTTCTTCGACTCCGCCACCAGTTTCGGGATGATCCGTGGGGGGAAGATCGATGCGGCGATCCTCGGCGCCATGCAGGTCAGCGAGCGCGGGGACCTGTCGAACTGGGTGGTGCCCGGCAAGCTGGTCAAGGGCATGGGGGGCGCGATGGACCTGGTCCACGGCGCCCGCCGCGTGATCGTTCTGATGGAGCACTGCGCCAAGGACGGATCGCCGAAGATCCTGCCCGCGAACACGCTCCCGCTGACCGGCACAGGTGTCGTGCAGCGCATCATCACCGACCTCGCCGTCATCGACGTGACCTCCGATGGTCTGGTGCTGGTGGAGACGGCGCCGGGCGTCACCGCCGACGACGTGCGGAAGGTGACACCGGTACGGCTGGCTCAGGTGGGCACGAAGCCTGGTGCCGGCGTGGCGGGCGGACCTGCCGGGGTGTCTTGGCAGTGACCTGCCGGGGTGTCTTGGCAGTGACCTGCCGGGGTGTCTTGGCAGTGACCTGCCGGGGTGTCTCAGCAGTGAAGGGTGTCTGAGCGTTGAAGGGACTGGATGTGGACCACGACGTGGAGATCGTGGGCTGGGGTCATACCCCGTTTGGCCGTCTGCCCGAGGAGACTCTGGAGTCGCTGATCGTTGCCGCCGCGCGGGAGGCGATCGCGTCGGCGGGTCTGCGCCCGCGGGAGATCGACGAGATTGTTCTCGGTACCTATAACGCGGGGTTGCAGCCGTTGGCGTTTCCTTCCTCGCTGGTGCTGGAGGCCGATGACGATCTGCTGTTCACCCCGGCGACCCGGGTGGAGAACGCGTGTGCGAGCGGGTCGGCGGCGTTGCTGTGCGGGGTGCGGGCGATTCGGTCCGGGCAGGCGCGCCGGGTGCTGGTGGTCGGGGCGGAGAAGATGACCCACGCGTCGGCCGAGG
>NZ_MOMD01000065.1:0-35259 GCF_001983015.1 Frankia sp. CcI156 | reverse complement strand
CTGGAATGGGCGACCTCCTGCCCCCCGCCGCGGCACAACTTCCGGACGCTGCCGCGCATCCGCTCCGAACGCCCGGCGTTCGACCTGCACTATCCCCAGGCAGCCGGCCACATCGACTATCATGCGACCCCCGAGATCACACTGACACCCGAGACCACGCCGAGGCCCGAGACCGCGGACCCGGCCGAATCCACAGCGGCCGAATCCACAGCGGCCGGACCCGACCGCCCGGCGCCGGAATCCGGCTTCAGGACGCCGGAATAACCGGCACGAGCAGCCGCAGGGCACCGGGGCGCACGACGATCTCCGCCGGCAACGACGCCAGCGGATCGCCGTCGGCGTAGACGGCGAAGGGCCGGTCGGCCTCGATGCGCACCCGCCGGGCCCGCAGCACCCGCACGTGCCGGGTGTCGACGTGACGCCCGGAGAACACCCGCGGGAACAGCGCCAGGAACGTCAGGCGGGAGGTGCGCGAGATCAGCAGGACGTCCAGCAGCCCGTCGGCGATGTCCGCCCCGGGGGCGAACCGCATCCCGCCGCCGTAGTACGCCGAGTTCGCCGCCGCAACCGTCCACCCGACCAGGTCCCGAGGCGCGAGGTCGTCCACCGTCACCGTGAAGCGCGCCGGGCGCCAGGCGGCCAGCGCCCGCAGCGCCGCGTAGGTGTAGACCTGCTGGCCGCGCAGGAACCGGGTCCGGTTGGCGATCACCTGGACGTCGGAGTCGTAGCCAACGCTCGCGATCCCGAGAAACGGCCGGCCGCCGACCTCGGGCAGGTCGACCCGGCGTTCCCGGGCGTGCGCAAGCCCGGCCGCGACGCGGCACGGGTCGCGGGGCAGRCCGAGACCACGCACGAAGTCGTTACCGCGCCCGCCGGGGAGCACCGCGAGCACGCCGCCGCAGCGGGCCACCCCCCCTGCCACCGAGCCAGCTAGGCCGTCGCCCCCGAGCGCGACCACGACCCGGCCCTGGGCGGTGGCCGCCGCCGCGAGATCGTCCGCGTGGGCGAGGTCGCGGGTCGGGGTGACCCGGACGTCCCGCGCCCAGCGCGCGAGCTCGATGCGGACGCCGTCGAGCATCCGCATCGCCCGCCCGTGACCCGCGCTCGGGTTGACGATCACGGCCAGCCGGTTGCGGTCGACCTCGGCGGGTTCGACCCGCAGCGGCTGCGGCGCCACCGCACCGAGGCTTCCCCGGGAGGGTGTGCGGGGGGCAGCGGCGTCCGTCATGGTGAGCGAGCTTACGGGCGGGTGCGGCAGGTCCCCCAGCGGCCGGGGATTCGGAGCCGGGGATGCGGAGCCGGGGATGCGTGACCATGGCGGCTCACCGCCCGGGCAGCGGCCCCGCGGACAGGTGCTGGCTCGATGCACCGAAGAACGACCGCTCGCCGAGCTGCGGATCGTCGCGCAGGTCCCGCAGCACGAGGTGTTCCAGCAGGAGCAGGGCCGCGTCGGCCGGCCAGAGCACCAGCCACAGCCACACCCCCCGGGCCTCCCCGACGAACGCCGCCCGATCGGGGGGTACGACCAGCGGCCACAGCGCCGTGGGATGCCCGGCGGCCTCTACCTTCGCCTCCGGTACGCCGGGCAGCGGTTCGGGATCGGGACCGCTGATGCCCGCGAGCCGGGCGCCGAGTCCCACCCGAGGCGCCTCGGCGACGAGCACCATCTCGGCCGGCCCGCCCAACGGAGAGGGCCCGGCGGCGGCGACTGCCGTGGCACGCGGCCCGGTACGCTCGTCACCGGCCCAGCCGACGCCGCTGACGTACCAGTGGACCGGCATCGGCTGCGGCAACCAGATCGGGACCGTCGAGGTCTTCGACAGCGCGTGGAGCGCCTGTTCCCGCGACGACACGGCGGTGCGGTAGGGACTCACCTCCCCGTGATCGTCGCACCGCCACTGGCTGCTCCACAGATCGGGTGGACGCAGCGGTCCGAGACAGCGCGGGCAGGYCGCAGCAATGGTCACCGGGCGCCTCCTGGCGTAGGTGGAGATGTCGCCGAACATCGGCACTCCGGCACCGGTATGCCCTCGGCTTTCCACCCGCAATCGCCCCACCAGGTTCCCACCCGCAATCGTCCGACCTGGGCAGATATGCCGAACAGCCGGGTGCGCCATCCCTCCGTCACCCCTCCGGGCGGGCCGGGGAGGGAGGCTGACGGCGCGCCGCGAGCTCCGCGAACGCCTCGTCGAGGAGATCGAGGCCAGCCAGCAGCAACGGCTCCTCGATCACCAGCGGTGGCAGCAGCCGGAGCACGTTGCCCCAGGTGCCCGCGGTGAGCACGATCAGGCCGCGACGATGGCAGGCGGCGGCCGCGGCGGCGGTGAGGACCTTGTCCGGGCTGTCGTCGCCGGCGCCCCGGACCAGCTCCAGGGCGACCATCGCGCCCCGCCCCCGGACATCCCCGACGAAGTCGTACCGCTCGCGCAACGCGTGCAGGCGGGGCAGGGCGATCTCGCCGATCCGGCGGGCCCGGCCGGCCAGGTCCTCGGACTCGATGAGGTCGATCGCGGCGAGAGCCGCGGCGCAGGCCGCCGGGTTCCCCCCGTAGGTGCCGCCGAGCCCGCCGACCTGGGGGGCGTCCATGATCTCCGCACGGCCGGTGACGGCCGCGAGCGGCAGGCCGCCGGCGATGCCCTTGGCGGTGGTGATGAGATCCGGGACGACGCCTTCGTGCTCGCAGGCGAACATCGTCCCGGTCCGGGCGAACCCGGTCTGCACCTCGTCCGCGACGAACACGATCCCCGCGACCGTACAGAACTCGGCGAGGCGGGGCAGGAACCCGGTCCCGGGGACGATGAAACCGCCCTCCCCCTGGATCGGCTCGATGACCATCGCGGCGACGGACGCGGCCCCGATCTCGTCCCGCACGAGCTCGATCACCCGCTCGGCGGCCTCCTCCCCACAGCGGTCGGGACCGGTCGGCCAGCGGTAGGGATACGCCAGCGGCATCCGGTAGACCTCGGGCGCGAACGGCCCGAACCCACTCTTGTAGGGCATCGACTTCGCGGTCATCGCCATCGTCAGGTTCGTCCGGCCATGGTAAGCGTGCTCGAAGACGACGACCGCGCCCCGGCCGGTCGCGCTGCGCGCGATCTTGACGGCGTTCTCGACGGCCTCCGCTCCGGAGTTGAACAATGCCGAGCGTTTCTCATGGGTACCCGGCGTCAGCCGGTTCAGCGCCTCACAGACGGCGATATAGCCCTCGTACGGCGTCACCATGAAGCAGGTGTGGGTGAACCGGCCGATCTGCTCACGCACGGCCTCGACGACCCCGTCCGCAGCGTTGCCGACGCTGACCACCGCGATCCCCGAACCGAAGTCGATGAGCGAGTTGCCGTCCACGTCGACCACGACCCCGCCGCCCGCCGCGTGCGCGTAGACCGGGAGGGTCTCACCGACCCCCCGGGCCACGGCGCCGACGCGGCGCGCGGCGAGTGCCCGGGACCGCGGGCCGGGGATCTCGGTGTGCAGACGCGGCTCCTGGGGCAGCCGCGGGCCGCCGGTGGCGGGCAGGCCGATTCCGGTCGCCGCCGGGTTGGGAATGGTCATCGTCGGCTCCTACCTGATCGTATGCGCGCACGTACCTGTCCACGGCCCGGGCCACGCCGCCGCGCCGCGGCCCTGGTCCGGTCTGGGCCGGGCCGGGCCGGGCCGGGCCGGGCCGGCCATCGTCCCCCGCCGCCGGGATCCGGCCGGTGGTCCTCGGGCGGGACCGGGCGCGCCGCAGGCGCCCCGCCCGCGCGGGCGCCTAGAATGAGCTCGATGGTGATGACGACGGCAGGCGGCTCGACGCCAGGCGGCCCGGTGGCCGCCCGCGCCGACCGGTCATCCGCGCGATGAGCGAGCCGACGCCGTTCTGGCTGGCAGGCAAGCCGGCCACCGGGTCGGCGACGACCACCGTTCGGCACCCGTTCGACGGCGCGGAGGTCGCCGTCGTCGCGCAGCCGGACCCCGACCAGGTTGAGACGGCCGTGGCCGCCGCGGCGGCGGTCGCCCCGGCGTTCGCGGCGCTGCCGGCCCACGTCCGCGCCGGCGCGCTCGCCGGCGTGTCGAAGGAGATCGCCCGTCGAGGCGACGAACTGGCCCGTCTCATCACCGCGGAGAGCGGTAAGCCGCTGACCTGGTCGCGTGCCGAGGTGGCCCGGGCAAGCTCCACCTTCCGCTGGGGGGCGGAGGAGGCCCGGCGTTTCGCCGGGGAGCTGACCAGGCTGGACACCGATCCCCCCGGGGAGGGACGGCTCGCGCTCACCCGGCGTTTCCCCCGCGGGCCCGTGCTGGGCATCACCCCCTTCAACTTCCCGCTCAACCTGGTCGCCCACAAGGTGGCGCCGGCGCTGGCGGTCGGCGCGCCGATCATCGTGAAGCCGGCCCCGCGCACGCCGCTGTCGGCGCTGTTCCTCGGCGACCTGCTCGCCGACGCCGGCTTGCCCGAGGGGTCGTGGTCGGTCCTCCCGATCCCCAACGACCGCCTCGGCCCGCTCGTCGCGGACCCTCGGCTGCCCGTGGTGTCCTTCACCGGCTCCGGCCCGGTGGGCTGGTCCATCCGCGACACGGTCCCCCGCAAGCATGTGGTCCTCGAACTCGGCGGGAACGCGGCGGTGCTGGTCGCCGCCGACTACGCGACCCCCGCCGATCTGGCCCGGGCCGCCGGCCGCATCGCCCTGTTCGCCAACTACCAGGCCGGCCAGTCGTGCATCGCCGTGCAGCGGGTCTACGCCGACCGCACGATCGTCGACGAGCTGCTCGCCGAGATCGTCGCCGCCGTGCGGGCGCTGCACGACGGGGATCCGGCCGACCCGGCCACCGACGTGGGGCCGCTGATCGACGTCGCGGCGGCGGAACGGGTCGAGGCGTGGATCACCGAGGCCGTCGAGGCGGGGGCGACACTCGTCTGCGGCGGGACGCGCCACGGCACGAGTCTCAGCCCGGCCGTGCTGACCGGCGTTCCGCCCACCGCCAAGGTGGTGAGCGAGGAGGTCTTCGGCCCGGTGATCGTCGTGGCGGCGGTCGACGGCGTTGACGAGGGCTTCGCCCGGATCAACGACAGCGCCTACGGCCTGCAGGCCGGGGTGTTCACCCACGACCTGGCCACCGCCTTCCGCGCCCACCGGGAGCTCCAGGTCGGGGGGGTCGTCATCGGCGACGTCCCGTCGTACCGGGCCGACCAGATGCCCTACGGCGGGACGAAGGGTTCCGGCATCGGGCGGGAGGGGGTCCGCTCGGCCATGACCGACCTCACCGAGGACCGGGTGCTGGTCCTGACCGGTCTGGACCTGTAGGCCTCCCTGCCGCCCGCCGTCGCCCACCACCACGGCCCGCACCGCCCGCACCGCCGTCTCACCCCGGCCTGCCGCCCCGGCCTGCCGCCCCGGCCTGCCGCCCCGGCCTGCCGCCCACATCATCGCCGCGCGGCGAAAAGCTGCCACTATGAAGCATTATGGAGCGGGTGGCCATCGACCTGCACACCCATTCGACCGCCTCGGACGGCCTGGAGTCACCGGAGAACCTCGTCCGGCTCGCAGCCGGGCAGGGCCTGTCGATCCTCGCGCTCACCGACCATGACACCATCGCGGGCATCGGCCGCGCGGCCGCGGCCCTGCCTGCCGGGCTGACCCTGGTGCCGGGCGCCGAGATCTCCTGCCAGGTCGAGGTGGCAGGTGCGTGGGTATCCCTGCACGTGCTGGCCTACCTGTTCGACCCGGCCGAGCCGGCGTTCGCGGCGGCCCGGGCCCGGGTGCGGGAACATCGCGCCACCCGGGCCCGTCGGATGGTCGACCGACTCGCCGCGGACGGGCATCCGGTGCGCTGGKAACGGGTCCTGGAGCTGGCGGCCGGCACGGTGGGCCGCCCCCACATCGCCGCGGTCATGGTCGAGGCCGGGCTGATCCCCGAGGTGGCGGCCGCGTTCAGCAACCGGTGGATCGGCGCGGGCGGACCGTACTGGGTGGGCAAGGAGCAGCCGGACGTCTGGGAGGCGCTTCGCCTCATCCACGGCGCCGGCGGGGTGAGCGTGTTCGCGCACCCGTTCGCGAGCAGGCGCGGCGTCACAGTCGGTCCCGAGGTGATCGAGGCGATGGCGAAGGCGGGCCTGACCGGCCTCGAGGTCGATCATCCCGATCACCTACCCGTCGCGCGGCGCCGGCTACGTGGCCTCGCTGCCGAGCTCTCGCTGGTGGCGACCGGTTCCAGTGACTTCCACGGCGCCAGCAAGCCCCAGGGGCTCGGGGCCGAGACCACCTCCCGGGAGGCGTACGAGGCGTTGATCTCCACCGCGCGGGGGGCGGTCCCGATCACCGCGTCCGGATGACCGGCCGCGCGGTGCCGGGCACGCGCTGCCGGGCACGCTGCCGGCAGGCCATGGCCGCTCAGGCGTTCGCGTCGTACCCCCGGCCGTTGCCGCCCGGCCTCGGCGGGCTCAGCCGGCCCAGCAGCTCGGCGAGCAGGTCCTGCTCGGTTCGGCTGAAGTGGGAGAGCACGTGCCGGGCGACCCCCTTGAGGTGGGTGCCCGAGGCCGCCCGCAAGCGGTCGAATCCCTGCGGGGTGAGGGTGGCGAGCGTGCCGCGGGCATCCGACGGGCAGGACCGCCGGGCGACCAGTCCCTCCCGTTCCAGCCGGTCGACCAACCGGGTGAGACCGCTGCGGGAGAGCAGCACCGCCTGGGCGAGTTCGCTCATCCGTAACTCGCCGTTCGGGGCCTCGGCGAGCTGGACCAGCACGTCGTACGAGGCCAGGGGAAGCCGGTGAGCCGCCTCGAGCTCGGCCTCGAGGACCCGGGTCACGTGGGCATGGGCGTGCAGCAGCTCACGCCAAGCCCACATCCCATGTTCGTCGACCCAGTCCTCGCCGGTCTCGGAGCTGGCGCCGAACATCTCTTCGACTGCCATCGCGTCCTCCCGCCTCCGCACGATCAGCCTACGTCGCGGCCCGCCCGCAAAACCGTCCCAAGCAGCCGCCTCCGTCACCGGGACACATACCAGGCACATACCGGGACACAATCACCCCTGGTCATGACGATGGGCACGCTCCGCACCCGTCGTGAAGCCGACAGGGCGGCTCACGCTCCCCGGTCCGCCGAACACGGCGGACCGGGGATCGTGAGCCGGCGCCGTCACGTCCCCCGCGGGCTATCGTGGACCCACAGGCGGCCCGGCGGGCCGCACCTGATACCAACCTGTGACTGAGGTTTCCCTTGTCCCTATCCCGGCCTTCCCCCGACGCGATTCAGTCGGCTCTGGCGACGGTGCACGATCCCGAGATCGGTCGTCCCATCACCGAGCTGGACATGGTCTCGTCGGTTCGCGTKCTCGACGACGGCTCGGTCGACGTCGGGGTCCTGCTCACCGTGTCCGGCTGCCCCATGCGCGACGAGATCATCAATCGGGTCAGTCGAGCCGTCAGCGCGGTCGAGGGCGTCCGCGAGGTCCGCGTCGATCTGCAGGTCATGTCGGACGAGCAACGCGGTGCCCTGCACGCGAAACTGCGGGGGGGCAACGCCCCCAAGGCGATTCCCTTCGCCCAACCAGGCTCGACCACCAGGGTCTACGGCGTCGCCAGCGGCAAGGGCGGCGTCGGCAAGTCCTCGATCACCGTGAACCTGGCCGCCGCGATGGCCCGTTCGGGCCTGTCGGTCGGTGTGCTCGATGYCGACATCTATGGGCACTCCGTGCCCCGCATGCTGGGCATCGACCGCCCGCCCACCCAGGTCGAAAAGATGATCATGCCGCCCCAGGCACACGGGGTGCGAGTCATCTCCACCGGGATGTTCACGCGCGGCAACCAGCCAGTGACCTGGCGCGGACCGATGCTGCACCGTGCCCTGGAGCAGTTCCTGTCAGACGTCTTCTGGGGTGACCTGGACGTCCTTCTCCTGGACCTACCGCCCGGCACCGGTGACATCRCCATCTCCCTGGCCCAGCTGGTGCCGTCCTCCGAACTGCTGCTGGTCACGACCCCGCAGCTGGCGGCCACCGAGGTCGCCGAGCGGGCCGGGACCATCGCCGTGCAGACCCGGCAGAACGTGGTCGGGGTCGTCGAGAACATGGCGTGGCTGCCCTGCCCGCACTGCGGCGAGCGGGTCGACGTGTTCGGCTCTGGCGGCGGGGCTGCGGTGGCCGAGCGGCTGACCAGGGTGCTCGGTCATGACGTACCGCTGCTGGCCCAGATCCCGGTGGACGTCCGGCTCCGGGAAGGCGCCGACAACGGCATGCCGCTGGTCATCGGCGAGCCGGACAGCGAGGCGGGCAAGGCCCTGCACGCGGTGGCGGGCCGGCTCACCTACCGCTCCCGTGGGCTCGCCGGACGCAGCCTCAACCTCACGCCGGTGGGGCGCTGAACACCTACGATCGGCCGTCCGTCCGGGTTCGCGCAGCCTGATCGACGCGAGCCCGGCCCCGGCTGGCCCCGCCCCGGGGCGGGTGCATCGAGCCGGCGGCGACGCCGAACCTCAGGCGACGCCGAACCTCAGGTGGCGTCCGAGTCGAAGGGCACCTCTGTCGCCGGGCCGTCGCTCCGTGCCGGCTGCGCCGGCACGGAGCGGGCGGCGGACGCCTTGCTCGGCGAGACCTTCGACAGCATGGGGGACACCGGACCGGGCGGCGCCGCCGGAACCGCGGCCTCGGCGCCGGGACGAGCCGGATCCTTGGCCGCGGGATCTCTCGGCAGCGAGGACTTGGTCAGTGACGGCGCCGCGGGCGGATCGTCACCGAGGAGCAGCGAGTCGAGCGAGGTCCGCTTGGTGAGGTATGGCGGCAGAACCGGATCGTCCTCGAACAGGTGCTTGCGGACGAAGGTCTTGGGATGCAGGTCCCGGATATCCAGATCGGCGAATTCCGGGCCCAGCTCGGACCTGAGATCGTTACGCATGCCGTTGGCCAGCTGACGCAGCTGACGCAGCACGCGTCCCGCGTCCCTGGCGGCCTTGGGCAACCTGTCCGGGCCGAAGACGAACAGCCCGATCAGAAGCAAGACGACGACTTCACCCCACCCGACACCGTTGAACACGCGCTGAGCGTACCTCTCCCGGTGTTGCKGGCAAGGAGCTCGTGGGCAACGAAAAGATGTCTGCGGCTCAGCGCTGTTGTTCCTGCAGCGTCAGCTGGGTGGTCGCGGTGGCACCGGCGCGTTCGTAGGCGACCGACACCCGGTCACCTACCCGGTGGAGCCGGGCTGCGACGATGAGGTCGTTCATCCCGCTGATAACCCTGGTGTCCACCCGCGTGATGATGTCGCCGACGCGCAGCCCGGCGCGCTCGGCGGGGCCACCGGGCGCCAGGTTGACGACGCGGGCACCCGACGTGGTCCCCATGGCCTTCGCCTGGCCGGCGGTGACGGTCGCGGCTGACACGCCGAGGTACGGGTGGGTCGCCCGACCGGTCGAAATGATCTCCTGAGCGACCGAGCGGGCGAAGTCGATCGGGATGGCGAACCCCACGCCGATGCTGCCGCTCTGGCTCTGGGACTCATGGCCGGGCACCGCGGCGATCGCGGTATTGATCCCCACCATCTGGCCGAGGCCGTCGAGCAGCGGACCACCGGAGTTGCCCGGATTGATCGCCGCGTCGATCTGGATCGCCCCGATGAGCACCGTGGGGTCGGTGCCGCTCTCGGCCGGGACCATGGGATTGCGGTCGAGCGCGCTGACGACGCCGGTCGTCACGGTGYCGGCGAGGCCGAACGGCGCCCCGATGGCAACCACCGGCGCTCCCACGACCAGCGAGCCGGACTGGCCGAGCGTCACCGCCGGCAGGGGCTGCGGGGCCGGGATCCGCAGAACGGCAATGTCAGTCTTGGGATCCCGCCCGACCAGGTCGGCCCGGACCTGGCCGAACTCCTGGTAGCGGCGCACGGAGATCGGAGTTCTGGCGGCGACCGCGGACGCCACGACGTGGTTGTTCGTCAGGATGTACCCCTCCGGGCTAATGATCACCCCGGAGCCGGTACCCGCGGCATCGCCGTCCCCCCCGCCACCGGCGTCGATCGTCACCACACTGGGCAGAGCCGTCGCGGCGATCGACGCGACCGACCTGCGGTCGGAGCTGGGCGCGGCGGTACCGACCGGCAGGGCCGCCGACGCCTGTTGGTCGCTGCCGCGCTCGGTCATCGAGACGAGCAGCGCACCGATCCCCCCACCCAGCAGACCCGCGACCAGGATGCTCGCGAGGAGGACCCGGTGACCGAGAACGACCGGGCGACCAGGAGCGACCAGGCGCCCCCGCGGCGCCGAACGACCAGTCAGGACATCGGCGAACGGCACGGCGAACGGCGCGGCGTTCGAGCCGCCGCTGTCGGAGCCGCCGCTCTCGGAGCCGCCGCCGTCGGAGTCCGCGGGCAGCGGATACGGCGTCGAGGTCGGCGACCACGCCCGCGGGGAGCCCGTCTCGGCGGGCGGTGGGGCCGGCGGCTGCGTGCCGAAGCCACGCACCGCGGTCACCGTCGGCAAGCCTCCCGACGGCTCCCGCGGGTTCCCGTCCGCCGCAGCGCGCCCGCGGTCGGTCGCGGCGGCGCCCGGGTCGCAGCCCGCCCGGGCGCCCGGCGCCCCCGGACCCGAAACGCCCGTCCTCGAAACACCCGCCCCCGGAGCACCCGCCCCCGGAGCACCCACGCCCGGAGCACCCACGCCCGGAGCGGCCCCCTCGACCCGCCCGGAATGCCGGGGGTGGCGATGCCCTCCAGGAGCGGAGCCGGCCCTGTCCTCACCGGGTGGGAGGGTCGGCGGACGCCGGCCGGGCTGACGTACCGGAATCCGCGCCGCCCCGGATTCCGGCGTCGCACCCTCACGGGCCGTGGGCCGCGGCTGCGGCCCCGCACCCGATGGCCCCGCACCCGATGGCCCCGCACCCGATGGCCCCGCACCCGATGGCCCCGCACCCGATGGCCCCGCACCCGATGGCCCCGCACCCGATGGAGTCCCCGGGGCCGGCTCAGGAGCGCGTGCCGCCGGGCTACCCGTGCCCGGCGTCCCGGCGGCCGTGGGTCGCCGCTCGGGCCGGGTCTCCTCCGCCGGCCCGGTCATCGCGGTGGTGGATGCCGTACGAGGCGATTGCGGACGGCGTGTCCCGGCCGCCGGTTCCGACCCGGACGGCTGCACGGGTCCCGACGGCTGCACGGGGACGACCACCCCGGGCTGTACCCGCGGCCCGGCACCGCCGGCCGTGGTGGGCCGGGGCGTGGCGGGAAGGCGGAGCCGACTGACGGGTATCGTCCCACCGGTCGAGGGGACGGTCGTCTCGTCGCGCGCCGCCGCGACCCGGCCACCGGCCTGATCGGTCCGCGGCTTGCCGTCGGTGGCGGAAGGCGCCGCGCCGGCGGCTCGCGGGACACCAGGGCGGGAAGGATCGGCGCGGTGGCCCGGGCCGGCGGGAACCGACCGCATCGTGGATGACCGCTCGAGACGTCGGGGCCGTACGGGCGGGTCGACCGGTTCCACGCTCGCGACAGGCACCTCGTTGTCGCTGACGTCCACACGTCCTCCCCGACTCGCTCGTCGCACGGCACGGCGGAACGCCGGCGACCGGTTCCGTCCTGGAAAGCACGCGCGACGCGTCCGAGCGGGTAACACGGTAAAGCCTCACATCAGGCCAGACGAGACCTCTCCTCCAGAACACCCAGAAAATGTCTTTCAGGTACCGGAAAGATGCGTCCCGCCGGTTTCCGGCGGCGACCGGGGCGGACAGCCGGACAAAGGCGACCAGCCAGGGCTTGGCGCCGGGAGACGGAGCAGGCGACACCCTGAAACTCACGGCCCCGACCGCCTCCCGGTACCCGGGACGGCCTACCCCGTCCGAATACCCCCGTTCAAACACCCCCGACCGGGTCGATGGGGAACGTGTTCGCCCGGGTCGGCCCGAATTCGCCCGAGTCGGCCCGAACGGGCGGACGATCAACGGCGCAAGGACACCCGGACCGGGGCGAACATCGGGGTGAGCCGGCTCGGGACGCCGTTCGCAACGCCCGGGGCGACGACCGAGGACACCGTCGGCACCGCGACGGGCCCCGGCGTCTGGGTACTCTCCTGGCCG
This sequence comes from Frankia sp. CcI156, assembly GCF_001983015.1. NCBI lineage: Bacteria > Bacillati > Actinomycetota > Actinomycetes > Frankiales > Frankiaceae > Frankia > Frankia sp. CcI156. The sequence goes on along the minus strand of NZ_MOMD01000065.1, from coordinate 23,239 downwards.
TCGGCGATGGCGGCACCAGCGACGGCGAGCAGCATCAGCGCGGCGGATCCGAGGAGGGTTCGGCGCATGCTGGTCCGGGGGGTGGGACGACGGTGCGGGGCCGGCAGCCGCCGGCGCGGGGCGGGCGAAGCCGGCCGCCGCAGGTGCTGACGCGCGGGCCCCGGCGCGGGACGGCCCGCCTGACCCGGACCGCGCGCAGCCCCGCCGGTGGCTGCCGGCGCCGGTCGAGCGGCGGGCCTGGGCGAGGCGGGACGAGTGCCGGCGCCCGGGCGAGGATCGAAGGGGGGCTGTCGGAGCTCGACGGAACGCGGCAGCAGGGCCGGTACTGTCACCGTGAACGCCCCGGGAAGCCTGACCGGGTCGAGACGGGTAGGCCCCCGCCTGTCCGGCGCAGGACGGAACTGGGAGCGCTGGGATTGCGGGGAGCGCTGGGATTGCGGGGAGCGCTGGGAGCGCGGGGAGCGCTGGGAGCGCGGGGACGAACCCGGCGGGGGCGCGGGCAGCGCGGTCAGACCGCCCAGGCTCAGCAGCCGGACCGCGAGGCCGCCAGGAAGATCCGRCCCATCGAGAGCAACCAGCCGTGCCTTGACCATCCGCAGGGCCGCCACCTCCCGCTGGCACTCCCCGCAGCGGGCAAGATGCGCGAGCGCGCGATCACGAGCGTCATGATCAAGCTGATGGTCGATGAGAGGCGAGATCCGATCGCCGAGATGCTCGGTCACGCCCGCCGCTCCCGCGGAGCACCACCCTTGCTCCCGGCGGCGACGGGCCCATGCCGTCCCCTGCTTCTGGGCCGCCCGTCGTCGCCTCGGTCCCGACGCGGTCTGGTCGTGTCCGGCGGCGCCACGTCCGCCTCGGCGAGCTCCGCCGCCACCGGCCCGACGGCGGGCTCCGCGGTGAGAAGGGCGTCGTCCGAGACCGTCACGGCGGCGGACAACGCGGCGCCGTCACCAGTACGTGGCGCGCGATCAGCCAGCGCCGCGCGCAACATCGCCCGACCGCGCGAGATCCGGCTGCGCACTGTGCCCAGTTTCACGCCCAACGTCTGAGCGATCTCTTCGTAGGAGAGCTGCTCGATGTCGCACAGCACGACGGCGGCCCGGAAGTCGGGCGGCAGAGCGGCGAGCGCGGCCTCGACGTCCGCGTCGAGATGAGCCTCGGCGTAGACCGCCTCCGGGCTCGCCTCGCGGCCGGCCAGCCGCTCGGTGTCCTCGGGCAGCGCATCGAACCGGATCTTCTGCTGGCGACGCATGCGGTCGAGGAAGAGATTGGTGGTGATCCGGTGCAGCCACCCCTCGAAGGTGCCGGGGGTGTAGTCCGCCAACGACCGGAACACCCGGACGAACACGTCCTGCGTCAGGTCCTCGGCGTCGTGGGCGTTACCGGTGAGGCGGTAGGCGAGGCGATAGACCCGGTTGCCGTGCTCACGGACCACGTCTTCCCAGGAAGGAGGAACCCAACCAGAAGCTTCTGCGGTGGCGGCGACGCCGGCGGCGTCCGAGCCCGCMCCGGGGTCCTGAGCAGCCACGGCCGCCTCTCGGTCGGTTCGCGTCAAACGTACCCGACGAGCCGGCCAGGGAGCGGCGAATCCCGCTGCGGACACCGATGTTTCTCCCCTCGATCCTCGACACGATGCGCGTTGACCAGATGAACGCGCGTCCTCGGTCTCCCGTTCCCGTAGGCTGAGGAAGTCATGCCGGACACTGACATCGGCGAACTCGAGTCCGCCGCCGCCTATGCCGAGGGCTTCCTGCTGGAAGACCCGATCCTTCGCGCTGCCCGCGCCCGAGCCGAGGAGGTCGGGATCGTCCCGGTCAGCCCGGGTACCGGCGCGGTCCTACGCTTCCTCGCCGCTGCCGTGGGCGCCCGCGCGGTGGTCGAGATCGGCACAGGTACCGGGGTCTCCGGTACCTGGCTGTTGCGCGGGATGCGGCCCGACGGAACCCTGACCACCATCGACGTCGAGGCCGAGCACCTTCGGCTGGCCCGGCGCACCTACGCCGACGCGGGGATGACCCCCGGGCGCAGCCGGCTGATCACCGGCCGCGCCCTCGACGTTCTCCCCCGGCTGACCGACGGCGCCTATGACCTCGTGTTCTGTGACGCGGACCGGCGTGAGGGCACCGAGTACCTCACGCAGGCCCTGCGGCTGCTGCGGCCGGGCGGCGTGGTGGCGTTCGCCAGCGTGCTGGCCTTGGCCCAGGGCCAGGCCACCGGCCCCGAGGCGGTGGCGGTCCGCGAACTTGCCACAGCTGTACGTGACGACGTGCGGCTTACCCAGATGCTCCTCACCACCGGCGGCGGCCTCCTGGTCGCCGTGGTCGCCAAGTCCTCCCCGGTCGGCTGACCGGCACCCCGGGCGAGGTGGCCGGCACCCCGGGCGAGGTGGCCGGTCCGCGGTAACACGATCGGGGCCGGCCGATCGTGCCGGTACCCGGTGGCTCCTCAGTGGGCGCGTAAGGTGCGCTTAAGCGTGACATTCCTACGCCTTGGGGAGTAAATGGCACCGGCCGCGCAGGAGTACCGGCGCTACGACGTCTACGACGACTACGGCGACTACGACAGCCGGGCCAGGGACGACTACGACAGCCGGGCCAGGGACGCCTACGACAGCCGCGCCGAGCCACCGCCCGCCCCACGTGAGAGCCTGCTGCCCTACATCACGTTCGTCCTCGTCGTGGCGGTCCTAGCCGGGATCGCCGGTTACACGCTGAACCGCCTGGTGGGACCGGCGCACGGCGCGCGCTCCGCCCACCCGTCCGCACCGGGCGCCACCCCCTCCCCGACGGCCGTGCCCACCCCGTCGGCCGTGCCCACCCCGTCGGCCGTGGGAGGCGGCCTCGCCGGCCTTACCGCCGAGCAGGTGGCGATCCGGCTGGCCGGCGCGGGCCTGCCGCTGCACACCACCGTCGTCTACAGCGCGGCCACCGACCCGGATCGTCTCCTGGGCCGGACGAACGGCTACACCAGCAGAATCGCCTTCAGCGATCCGCGGGTGGGCGTCAACGAGGTCTCCGGAAGCCCCGCGGGCGCGATCGAGCGCGGCGGCGCGATCGAGGTCTTCGCGGACGCGGCGAGCGCGCAGCAGCGGGCGACGAAGCTCCTCACCGTCACCGCCGACAACCCGCTCGTCACCGAGTACGTCTTCGTCCAGCGCACCGTGGTGCTCCGGGTCTCCCTGGTCCTCACCGCGGACATCGCCCGGGAATACGAGGCCGCGCTCCTGCGTCTCGCGGCCTGAGATCCCCTCGCGGCCCGGCAACATCCAGGACATCCAGGGGTATCGGGGTATCGGGGTATCGGGGACGTCTGGAACATCCGGGAGTTCCGGGGGCTCTACACTCAGGCCGCCGGTGTCTGGGATGGCMCACTCGACAGCCAGGTCAGCAGGGTACGCACCCCCCACCCGGTGCCGCCCCGGCTGATCTCGCCGTCGTCGGCGTCCGACCGTGCGGTGCCCGCGATGTCCAGATGTGCCCAGGGCCGCCGGCCCGCGAACTCCCGCAGGAACAGCGCCGCGGTGATGGAACCGCCCCCGACGTCCAGCGCCCGGCCGATGTTGGCAAGGTCCGCCACCGGCGAGTCGATCGCCGCCCGGTACTCCTTCACCAACGGCAGCCGCCACACCCGTTCCCCGGCGCTGTCCGCCGCGGCGGACAGCGCCGCCGCCAGCCGGTCGTCCGAGCTGAACAGCCCGGCGGTGCGCCGGCCGAGCGCCACGGCGATCGCTCCGGTCAGCGTGGCGAGATCGACGATGACATCCGCGTCGAGCGCGCCCGCGGCGTAGGCGAGGCCGTCCGCCAGCACCAGGCGGCCCTCGGCGTCGGTGTTCAGTACCTCCACCGTGGTCCCGCCCCAGCAGGTGATGACGTCGCCGGGACGCATGGCAGTCGCACCGATCATGTTCTCCGCCAGACAGAGCAGGCCGGTGACGCGCCCGGGCACGTTCAACGCCGGCAACGCGGTCATCGCCCCGAGCACCGCCGCCGCGCCCGCCATGTCGGTCTTCATGCCGGCCATCGGGACGGCCGGCTTCAGGGAGAGCCCACCCGAGTCGAAGGTGATTCCCTTCCCGACCAGGACCCGGTGACCATCGGTGAAGCGGCCCGCCGGCGAACCATCCGGCTCCGCCGACCCGATGGATCCCGCCGACCCGATGGATCCCGCCGACCCGGTGGATCCCGCCGACCCGGTGGATCCCGCCAACCCGGCCTCGCCAGAAGTCCACGGTGGCCCGTGATATTCGAGTTTGACCAGGTAGGGCGGCCGCGGGGAACCCTCACCGACGGCGCACAACCCCCCGAAGCCCTGCGCCGAAAGATCGTCGGGGCCGAGCAGGGTCGTGTCGAGACCCGCCGACGCGGCGATGCGCACGGCACGGTTCGCCAGCCACTCGGGTGACTTCACCAGACTCGGCATGTTGACCAGATCGCGGGCGATGTACACCCCGGTGGCCACCGCCCGCGCGGCGCCGACCGCGGCCACCGCCCCGGGCTCGTCCGCCCGACCGGTGAGCACGATGACGTTGCCGGGCGCGCCGTTCTCCGGCCCGGGCCGGCCGGCCGGGTCGGGCACTCCAGCGGCCCGGTCGAGCACTCCAGCGGCCCGGTAGGCGCCTAGCGCCAGGCCTTCGGTGAAGGCCCGCAGGCCCGGATCGCCGGGCTCCGCCACCACCGCGAGCCGGTCCGGTGCCCCGGCGCGGCGGGCGAGCGCGGCGCCCGCGGCCCGCCAGTCACCCGGTTGACCGGCGCCGATGCCGACCACGAGCAGCCGGGTCGGCCGAGCCGTCCGGGCCAACGGCACCACCAGCACCGAACCCGCATCGCCGCGCAGGGACTCGGACTCGACCAGCAGCGCAAGATCCAGTCCGAGATCGGCGCCGACACCGCGGGCAGTTTCGTCGAACACGGGTCCGTTCTCGGACGACGCGAGGACCAGGGCGACGGTCGAGGGCTCGACGTCGGCGACGGTGGCGGACCGTAGGGTAACGCCGGGAGGAAGCCTGATGAGCCCGTCGATCGCCGGGCCTGACGCGGAATCAACGATGCTCATGCCGGCCTTCTCACCGGGACCGCCGGACTCACTGGGACCGCCGGACCACGACGGAACCCGGCTGCCGCGGGACGGACGCGAGGACGGCGCACGCGGACGGACACCCGGGCGGACGCACGGACGGTTAACTGACCGCGGTCTTCAGGGCATCCCCCAGCGCACTCGCCTCGTCGGCGGTGAGTTCCACGACGAGCCGACCGCCCCCCTCCAGCGGGACACGCATGACGATGCCGCGCCCCYCTTTGGTCACCTCGAGCGGACCGTCACCCGTCCGCGGCTTCATGGCCGCCATCGGTGCACCTCTTCCTGCCGTCGGACCTGCATCTGACGACGATTATCCCGTAGACCGGACCGCAAACCGAAACACGTCTCTGCGCGRCATCACAACAGTCGCCCGCCGCAACATCGAGAGGTGGGCGTCGATGTTGACGACAACGCCTGCGCGTGTCCCTGCATAGGCCAGATCGATCGGCTACCAACAGTCGACTGTGATGCCACAGACAGTCGGCGGCGATCACTCGTCGATCTGTGGCGAGCGAGTATCCCGATGCCCGTCCGGCGATGGCGCGGTGTCGACGCGCGCGAAGGCGGCCAGCCGGACCAGCTCCTCRTCCCGCCGGGCCAGCTCCTCGTCCCGCCAGGCCAGCTCGTCGGCGAGCCGAAGCAGGACGGCGTCGACCTCGGCCATCCGGTAACCACGCAGCGCCATCCCGAACCGCGTGCGGGCAACGTCACCGGCTGTCACCATGCCGGCAGGTAGTCCGGTAGGAGCGCCGTCCGGCGGCGCCGGGGCGAGCCGATCGAAGCGACCGACGGCCAGCGCGGCCACCGCGAAGACGACGGCGGCCACGATCACAATCTCGATGACGAGCACCACGCATCCGATCGTGCCACGGCCCGCCGATCGTGGTGATTCTGGCAGGCTGGCCCGGTGCATGCCGACACTGCCCACCCGGCCCCGCAACGACTGGATCCGCAACGACTGGATCCGCAACGACTGGATCCGCAACGACTGGGTCCGCTACGGCTGGGTCCGCGGACCTTCGAGCCGACCGAGCTGATCGTGATGGCGATCGTCAACCGCACCCCGGACTCCTTCTTCGACCGCGGGGCGACATACGGTGCGGCCGAGGCCTTGGCTGCGGTCGACCGTGCGGTCGACGAGGGGGCGGGGATCATCGACATCGGCGGGGTGAAGGCCGCGCCCGGCGGCGAGGTGAGTGCGGCCGAGGAGCTGCGCCGTGTGGGTGGCTTCGTCGCCGAGGTCCGGGCCCGCCATCCCCGGCTGGTCATCAGCGTCGACACCTGGCGCGCGCAGGTCGGACGGGTCGTCGCGGGTGAGGGCGCCGACCTGCTCAACGATGCCTGGGGCGGGGTGGACCCGGCGCTCGCCGAGGTCGCGGCCGAGTTCGGCGTCGGTCTGGTCTGCACCCACGCCGGCCATCTGCCGCCGCGCACCCGGCCGCACCGGATGGTCTACGACGATGTGGTCGCCGACATCGTCGCCACCACGGTGGGGCTCGCCGAGCGGGCGGTGTCGCTCGGGGTCCGGCCGGATGCGATCCTCGTCGATCCGGGGCACGACTTCGGCAAGAACAGCCGCCACTCCCTTGAGGCCACCCGCCGGCTGCCGGAACTGGTTGCTACCGGGTGGCCGGTGCTCGTCGCGCTGTCGAACAAGGACTTCGTCGGGGAGACCCTGGACACCGGCATCGACGAACGCCTGGAGGGCACGCTGGCCGCGACCGCGGTCAGCGCCTGGCTCGGGGCCCGGGTCTTCCGGGCGCACCAGGTGGCGGCGACGCGGCGGACGCTGCGGATGGTCGCGGCGATCCGGGGCGACGTCGACCTCGCCGTCRCTCGCCGCGGCCTCGCCTGAGGAACAGGAACGGGCTCAGTCGCCTTCGACGATCTCCCGCGGGGTCGGGGTCGGGGGCGGAGGGGAGGTGAYGGTCGCCGCTGTCACGCCCGCCTCCAGGAAGTCCACCGCCTCGCCGATGCCGGTCGCCCAGCGGAGGGTGTCCCGGGCGCGCGGGCGGACGAACCCGCGGTCGACCATCTCGTCGACGAGGATCCGCAGGTGGGCGAAGACCCCGTCGGGGTCGAGGAGCACCACGGGCTTGGTGTGCATGCGCAGGACCCCGGCGACCCAGACCTCGAGCAGCTCCTCGAGGGTGCCCAGGCCCCCGGGCAGCGCCAGGAAGGCATCCGAGCGCGCGTCCATGAGCGCCTTACGCTCCCGCATGGTCTCCGTGACGATGATCTCGTCCGCGTCCAGGTCGCTGACCTCCATCGCGACCAGCGCCCGCGGGATCACGCCGACCGTGTAACCTCCGCTGGCCCGCACCGCCCGGGCGATCGCCCCCATGCACGACACCGAGCCTCCGCCGGAAACCAGGGTGTGGCCGCGCCGGGCGAGCTCGGTGCCGGTCTGGGCCGCCAGCAGGACGTACGAGGGGTCGATCAGCTCGGAGGACGCGCAGTACACGCAGACGTTCACGGAATATCCATACCTGCGGGCCGGGTGTGMCCGGCGGTTCCCTCCAGGATGATGCGCACGGCCTCGTGGATGTCGTCGGTGATCGAGAGGATCTGCAGGTCCCGCTCCTGGACCAGGCCGGCGGGCAGCAGGGTCGTCCGCATCCAGTCGACGAGTCCCGACCAGTACTCGGAGCCGATCAGCACCACCGGGAACCGGGTGACCTTGCCGGTCTGGACCAGGGTCAGCGCCTCGAACAGCTCGTCGAGCGTGCCGAACCCACCAGGGAGGATCACGAACGCTTCGGCGTACTTCACAAACATCGTCTTGCGGACGAAGAAGTAGCGGAAACTGACACCGAGGTCGACCCAGTCGTTGAGCCGCTGCTCGTAGGGAAGCTCGATGCCGAGGCCCACCGACAGGCCGCCRGCCTCCTGGGCCCCACGGTTCACCGCCTCCATCGCGCCCGGCCCCCCGCCGGTGATCACCGCGAAGCCGGCCTCGGCGAGCGCGGCGCCGAGCAGCCGGCCCTGCCCGTAGAACGGGCTGTCCGGGGGAATCCGGGCCGAGCCGAAGACGGTCACCGCCCGTGGCAGTTCGGCGAGCAGGCCGAAACCCTCGACGAACTCGCTCTGGATCCGCATGACCCGCCACGGGTCGGAATGGACGAACCCCGAGGGGCTGCGGGTGTCGAGCAGGCGCTGATCCGTGGTGGAGTGCTCCACCTGGCCACGCCGGGCAATGACTGGCCCACGGAACTGCTCCGGCGGCGGGATGCGGCGCTCGCGCCCCATCGCGATCCCCGTGTCGCTACCGGTCCCGGTCCCACCGCCTGCGGGAGCTCCCGGACGGGCCGAGGTTCCCGGATCGGCAGCGGGACCAGAAGCCCCAGAAGCCGTGGGACGTCCCACGGGCGGGTCGTCAGAAGAAGGCACGGCGCCCTCCTCCTCAGCAAGCGGCGGGGAGGGCGGCTCCGGGCTCAAGGACGGCGTCACCACGGCACCATAGGCCACGGCCCGACAGACACATCACGATGCCCGCACGGTAGTAGGACGACGGTGGACGAGGTCAGGGCGAGGCTATGGCGAGCTGACCAGGCCGAGCGACGCCCTTCTGGCCTCGTCCCGCACCATCCCGAAGTACTCGACATACTCGAAGGCGCCCCGGCTCGAGACCACGCGGGCAGGAGCACCCACCGCGACYGATCGAGCAGCAAGCGATCGGGTTACCACGGCATTGGCGCCCACCAAGGCGTCGTCTCCCACCTCAAGACGACCCAGGATCCTCGCTCCAGTCCCGATACTCACCCGATCGCCGATTGTCGGGCGACCGAACTTCTCGCCAGTACCACTCTTTCCTATCGTCACATCGTGTCCTACGTTGCAGTTCTCACCAATTTCACAGGCACCAATGATCACACCCCCAAAATGGGCGATAAAAAATCCCGGACCTATCCTGGCGGCGGGGGAGATCCAGATACCCGTCACGATCTGCGAAACCCGAGACAGAACGCGGTAGACAACCGTGCCCAAGAGCCGCCCTGCCGCCCCGGCTACGCCTTTCTGCGGAYTTGCGACGAACGCACCGAACCGGTAGACGAGGATCGCCTGGAGGCCGGGGTTGTTCAGAACAGCAGCGATGCGACTGGCCMCGATCGAGCGGGGTCGACGGCCATCGTTGTCGTAGTAGACAAATCGGTCAATGTCCCGAAGAACAACATTCTTCAACGAACACTCCCCTGGCAAAAAATGGATGAGAAATGGTCGTCCACTGCCGGTAGATCGTTGATTTCAGCCGGCGGGTATAAGCCACTTCGCAGGGCACTGCCACAGTATCGTCGGGGCGCCAGCCGAAAAAATCTTGGAAGTCCGGCCTTTCTAAGGTCTGCCTGAATAGACACGCACATAGTCTACGAACAGCGTCTGCGGGAACGCGGAGGCCGGCGGAAGCGGGGGGCTCAGCTTCGCGCTGACGGCGACATCCATGATTATATAGAAGTCTTTGTTCCACAGCCAAACCGGCGTGTCCTTCGGCTCGAGATGGCGGATGAGAAGGCCGTCGAAATAGAAGTCGAGCCTGTTCGGCCCCCAGTCAAGAGCATAGTTATGATAGCGATCCGCAAGCGTGCCACCTGGGTAGACATAGTTCTTTCCCCGCCCCCACCAGCCGGCCTCCCAACGATTTCCAGAGCCATCCACTCCAACAATGTTGGTATGGACCGTGGCCGGCTCGTTTGCCGTCGCCTCGACGACATCGATCTCGCCGGAGCGAGGCCAGTCATAAATTCCGTTCGGCCCTAGGAGCCAGAGAGCAGGCAACGTCCCGGTACCGATCGGCAGCCGGGCCCGGAACTCGAAGTACCCATATCTCCAGGAGGCCTTACCGCGGGTCTCCACCCGGCCCGACGAGAAGTGAGTATCCCCACAGGTTTTTACGGGAGATTTCTCCGCAATCGCCGTCAGCTTGAGATGGCCCTTGCCGTCCAGGCCGACGTTACGGGGATCGGCCGTATAACAGGAGACGTCCGTCGGCCCCCATTTCCCCCCTTGCGTGATCAACCACCTGGCGGGATCAACCGAGGCGTTCGCCGGACCGTCAAATTCATCGGACCACAGCAGTCGCGGCTCCATCCCGTCATCCTCTCGCGGAGTCCGCGGACCATTCGGCGGAGAAACCTCTCCGGAGGATCGGGGACTAGAACCTGCCGAGGCGCCGGTCGCCGACGGTGGGCCGGATGGTAGCGCGGAGGAGGTCACCATGCCGCCAACGCCCGGACCAGCCACCGAAGGTCGAGGCGTGGCCTGCGGCGAACCAGATTCCCGTTTCGAGGTTCCACATCCCACGACCAGGCAGACGAGAAGAAGAGCGACCAGTCCTCCGCGTCGACTCCGTCTCCAACGCCTCACCCGAGGTTTCATCCACCACGCCCCACATCTTCCGCCGGCATGACCAGTTGACTCGACGGTAAGCCATCTCACTTTCCGCAGAAACTACCATCCGTCAGAGGAGGTGAGCAAATGGGGATCCCGCCGTCCTGGCGCAGGCATCATCCCACCACAAACCCGTAGGACACCCACAGCGACAACAAGAGAGCCATCGGTCGAGGAACGCCGCGGTCACCGGTCGATCGAAGCCTCGATTCGTGCATGCTACCGGGCTGATCATTAACCKTTACGGCTGCAGGGTGGTGACAGCGCCCTGGCCATACCAAGTGGGCAAGGAGCCTAGACGCCATTAGGCCGGCCGTTCCGCCTGCGGCGAATGGGTATCGCCGCAGCGTGGTTCGACGGAAGGTGACAGGCGATTCACAGCATGTGCTGAYCGACTGGCGGGCGCGCGTCGCCACTCCGGGCCTCTGGCGTCAATACGAATCCGGCACGCCCTCCAGGTCCCACTCAGCGCGGGAACGGACGCAACGATACACCGAGTTCCTTGACACGCTCATAGTTCACCACCTGTGGGGCGGGGCGGACAAGACCGAGTATCGAATCCGAACGTACCGGCAGTGGTATCCGCATCGCCTCCAAGGCCACGAGAGAACCGTACAGCGCCTTCCACGGGACGGGGAGGAATCGTGGCGAACGACCCGCCTCGCCCGCAAACTTCGCAACGATGTGCMGGAAGGACACCGGCTCTGGATGCGCGACACCAAGCGGCACCGAAATTTGACTATCCTTGACCAGGATCGCAGCCACCACAGCAGCCAGATCTTCCTCCTCCACAGTGAACTGGTAGGGGTTCCCACTCGGAGCCGGACTCACCGGAAGGCGGGACAACCGGGTGAGCGTGGCGGCCATCCCCCCCGCCCTCCTTCCGTAGACCAGGCCCGGCCGCACTACCGAGGCGCMGAAGGCGAGGGCGTCGCGTTCGATGGCGAGTTTCGCCGTCCCATATAGTTGCGCCGTCCCCTCATAAGCCGACATCGACGAGATGACGACGACCTTCGGGACGAAATTCTGYGCCGTTTCCAGAAGAGCTCGAGTCGGGTGGATGTTTGCCGCCTGAATATCCGGCCAKCGCCGGGCTCTCATGTCGTAGGCACAATGCACAAGCGCATCCAGACCATCGAGAAGGCCGGGGGCGAGAGCTCGCCTGGAGTCATAGAAGCGCCATTCTTCCGTCAGGTCGGCTGGCGGCCGTCGAACCAGTTGCACGGTCGTCCAGCCATCCTTGCGTAGCGCGTCCTGGATCACGCCGCCCACATAACCCTGGGCACCGGTGATCCCCACGGTGCGCGTACCCGTATTCGTCACAACCCTCGCACCTCTGATCCTATTCGGTGTGCATTTGCCATGATCGTAAAAGTGAATGTCGTCGCCGCCACCGAAGGGAACACCGATGCGTCAACCAGGTGAATACGCCGCCACCCCCCTACCCGGCCAAGCATGTCACTTGTATGCCGGGTTCCCGAAACCCCGGAGGAATGCGGGAAGCTCCCACCCCAGTGGTAGCTCTTACCCGGCGCCGAACAGGAAACCATCGGCACCACCGGCCACAGATCGAGGAACGGGGCGGCGGTGACGAGCCGTCGCACCACCTTCCGGAGCAGCCCATTTCCGAGGACGCCGTCACGGGTACCGCTCAGGTGAATTTCCGGGAGATCCGCTTCACCAGCAGACGGGACAGCCTGAACCCGTAGCCGCGGAGAGGCCCACGACGGGAGATAACCCAGACCGACCGTAAGCCGCCGAAGAACCTCGTCACCAAGTACGGAGCCCCAACCGGACTGCAGGACCCGCGGAAGCGCCTCRGTGATCGCGGGATTATAGGGATAAAAGTGGATCTGTGATACATCGAGACCGACGTCATCCAGCACAACAATCATATTGAACTGGTTGAGAGTCATCTCCCCGTCCGCACGCGGATCAGGTGTCCGGCGCCGCGACAGCATGGGAACCGTGAACTGCGCAGATTCGGCGAGCTCGATCCGCTCATCGAACCAACGCAACGAGTTCAGAGCAATCCTCGTGCTGCCCAGGGCGCCCGCGGCGAGAAAGATCCGATCTCCTTCTAGCTCCTGGGTCTGGCCACTCACGGTCTCCCGGGCGAACAGACGGGCCCCGGACTCGGACTCCTCAACCCGGAATACCAGGAGTCCCGGCAGGTACTTGACCCGACCTTCGCTGATCAACTGGTCGAATGTCTGTGCGGAGGAATAGATCAGCCGGTAAGGACAGCCTGTCATACAGAGACCGCAGCGGACACACTCGCCACCCCGGAGGGCCAGGCGAGCCTTTCCGACGGTGATGCCGTCGCGGCGCAGCCGCTCCCGATGCCTACCGTAGTCACCAATAACCTGGCGGGTCCGCGGTGCCAGGGTCGGCAGCGGTCGTGGCTCCCGGAACAATGGAAACAACTCGGCCAGATCGTCGATCGCGCCGGACATCGGGACATGGTCAAGGATTCGGCGGTAATGCGGCTCCAACTCCTGGAGGGTGAAGGGCCAATGGCCGAAAGTCGCCTTGCTGAAGGGCATCAACTGCGAGCCCCACACATTACTGAAACCGCCGTACGCGCTGGAGACTACGGCCCGGTTCGCACCCACCATCGCACTCACCCCGCGGAGCTGCCCCTCGTCCCGGAAGGGGAAGTCGGATCCGTAGACCCGCTTCTCCGGAAGGGCCCGGCGCGAGGTGGGCACCGGCTGACGACTGATGATCTCAACCTGGTCGGAACGCCACTCGTCCGACTCTGAGCGACCGAGCTCGTCGACGATGTTGGCAGCTTCGGCCTCGAGCCGCGTCCCGATGTCCACGACCAGGATTTCCTGGGTCGGGTCCTCGGCCAGTGCCAGAGCCGCTCCCGCGGCAGCGGGACCCGATCCCACGATTATCGTCCGGGACATGTCACTTCCTTTTCCTGGCTACCGGATCGACCACAGCGGCGTACGTTCCCGGGAGAATCACCGACCGGCGCGGTACTGGTGAAAAGTGCCCACGAGGTATCCGCTGCCGGCCGCCGCGACCCCGGCCAGCATGGTGGCCGATCGCAACGCCCCGGAGAGTTCACCCGCACGGACCGCCCGGAGTTCCCGTGCCAGGCCACCACTCAACGTCTGCGCGACGAAACGCCGCTCGGCCGCCATGCTGGCCGCGCTTCCCATGCCTCGGAATGCGGCGACCTTGCCCTTGTTCACCGTGTAACAACGCTTCCAGAAGTACCGCCAGGTCAGCCTCTCCTTCGGCACGTGATGGTGGACCACTGCCGCCGGCTGATACATCACCTTCAGATGAGGCCAGCGGTCTGCCAGCCGATGGCACATATCCATGTCGTCATGGTTGTCGGAGTGGAATCCGTTGATCTCAGCCAGGGCGGAACGACGGACCGACATGGCGGCGCCGATCAGGCGTCGGGTCGGTGCGAGAGTCTTGGGCAGGCCCTCATAACTGCATCCAAAGACCCAGTCGAACTCGCCGGGAAACCAGCGAGGGCGAGGAACGGCGAAGTCCGGAAGCGGCGCGCCGCCGACCGCGACCACGTCGCGACGGCCGAAGACCGCTACGATCTCCGCCAGCCAGGAAGGGTCAGCGCGAGCATCATCATCGAGGAAGGCCAATATCTCACCCGCAGCGATTTCGGCTGCGGTGTTGCGAGCTGATCCCAGCCGTCCCGGATAGCGGTTCTCCACGACCACTACCCGGACATCCGCGTCTCGATCAGAGAATCTCTTGGCGGCCATCTGGAAAAGCTCTTCATTGTGGTCGATGCAGAGAATTATCTCTATCGGACGGTACTTCTGTGCGAGCAGGGAGTCGATCGCTCTGTTCAGCAGTTCCCATCTTTCGAGTGTGTATGCGCATACAATCGCACTCACCGTCGGTTCYGTCGTCGAATGCAAAACGCTTACCTTCCCCCTGATATCCCGGCATTCGTCCATGGGTCTCGCTCGTCGAATCTCCGGCGCCGAGTACAGGTCGTCAGTCGCTGTTCCGTCACCTCACGACCACCCCAAGACGCTTCTGGTCACCGCTCTGTTTCGGKTGCCATGCCAATTCATCCGGGTACCCGCTMGATGGCCACCGATGACGAACCAGACGTCTGCGGCCGGTCACGCCACACGTTCAGGAGGACCGGCGCTACGACGACCGCCTCGATGAAGACGGCGGTGACCCAGCCGACGCATAGACCCGTCGTCCCAAACATGCGGCCCCCCCCGAAGGCCAACGCGATCTCAAGAACCGTTCCGCAGGCAATCACCCTGGCCGCCGCGGCCATGCGGCCCTGTACTCGACGAAGAGTCACATAGTGATCCTTGACGACCAACGATATCGTGGCAAGGATGAGAATCCGGAAGGCGGCGACGGACCTACCATCGGTGTAGGCTTCTCCGAACGGCAGCAGAATCAGACTCGTGACGGATGCCGCGAGTGCGCAGAGCGTCACGCTGATCAGGAGCCCGAGCGGGATTGTCAGGCGCATCTTGGCACGCGCCTCCTCTTCGGCGCGGCCCGTGTGCGCAAGCAGGGCCGTCGGCAGTGCATAAGGAACAACGAAGAGAAAGGAAGCGGCCAGCCGAGCGGTCGAGAATCGAGCGGTGTCCGCCGGTGTCGTCGTCAGGGCGGCGATTACAGGAAGAATCAGAGTCGGCACGGTYAGCGCGAGGCTCAGCACGTAATTGCCGGCTATCTCACCCTTGATCGCCTTCAGCTCGGCGATCCCGGTCTGCCGTTCCGCTCGTCTGGAGTTTCGATAGGGTGGTCGCCTGAAGTACTTGTAGCAAACCGGGAGGGAGACGACCGACGCAATAAGCCAGGTGGCGTAGAGGTCCATGCCGGTGCGCAGGCCCACGATGACAAAGGCAACGAGCAGACCTGCTCTGACGATTGCGGCGAGCAGATTCCGAACAAGCTGGATCGCCCCACTCGCCGCCCGGAGGATCGCGTAGTCGAGAGTGGTGGTCACCGTAAATGCGGCCACTCCCAGACTGAAGGCAGCTATACTGCCTGGACTGCTACCGATYGGCTGCAGAGTGGTCGAGAGCCAGCGGGTACAGAACGCCCACAACAGGCCGAGTAGCAGCCCGGCCACCGTGACCAGCGCCATGCAGGCGCGGACCAGAGTCAGGCGGCGGTCCTCCGGCAGGTCGGGAAGATGCACCATGAGAAGCGTCCCGAGCCCCAGCATTCCGATCGTGCCGAGGACCGTCATCGAGGACACCGCCGCCGCGCCCACCCCAACGGCGTCGATGGAGAGCGTTCTCGCCGCGACCGACCAGAACACAGCTCCAAGTAAAGACGTTCCGAGCTGGGTGCCGAGTAGGGAGCTCACGATCGTCAACAGGCGCGCGAAACCGGCACCGGAAGCCTTCTGCACGGATTCGCTCGGGACGATACCGCTCCCGGCTGGCGTCTGGCGCCTTAAGAAGATCGTCTCCTCATCAGACCGACTCACGATAAATCCTCGCCAAGGCTTCCGCGCAGCCGTCCCAGGTCGGCAGGGTGGAGATTTCGGGAGTCGGCCTCGTCTCGCTCGGTGAGTCCCCAGCGCTGGCGAGCAGGTAGATGCCCAGCGTCTTCGCCACGAGTTGTTCATCGGCCGGATCCGCAACGCTCTGCGCGAGCCCTGCCGCAGCCAGCTCTCCCAGTCCGGCAGTGGGCGCCACCACCACCGGCCTACCCAGGGCCACGGCTTCCATGACCGCGACCGGATGAGCCTCATACTCGCTAAGCAGGGCCACGACACCCGCTCTCGCGATACAGTCAGACATTGCCTGCCGGTCCTCCGGTGGGATCGAGGTGAAACTCACCCGGTCCACCACACCCAGCCGGTCAGCCAGGCGCCTCAACTCCGGCTCATCAGGGCCCCGCCCCACCAGCATCAGCCGTACGTCAGGAACTAGAGTAATCAGACTCGGCAGAGCGCGGACAAGGTGCCGCTGTCCCTTGTACTTCTCCAACCGGCCGACGCAGACGACAAGCGGCTCACTCGTATCGGGTTTGACATGGCCACTCGGTGGAACGATGGACACTCCGTTCGGGACGACCGAGATCCGGTCTGCAGCGACCCCGGCTTGGCGCATGAAGATGTGGGACTCGAACTCCGCGACGCAGATGACGCGGCGGGCGTTCCTGATCAGTGGCCCGAGCAGGCCCCACTGTACTCGGCGCGCCGTGTTCCGGACCTGCGAGGAATGACCGCCGGTATGCGGTGAGACAATATACRGAATACCCCTCAGGCGAGCCGCCGCCATCGCCACCGGCGGCACGAGATTGTGAATTCCCTGACAATGAACAAGATCATAAGAACCGAATCCGACCACTTTGGCAACGGCCGGCGCCAAATAATAGTCTTTCTCTTGCGGCCACGCCGCGACCCGGTGCACCACCGTTCCCGCGACATTCTCCCTGCTGGGAAGCTTGCCGCTGCGGTCGGTCGTCAATATCTCCACGGTAATGTCACTAGTAGCGTTGAGTCGACGACTCGTCTCGTAGACATGCGTCTCGGTACCACCCATGTCCGGGAAGAATCGTGCCGCCACCTGGAGCACCCTCAGTGCCGTCCCCATTTCCCCCTCCTCAGGTCGACCCATCCTTCCGGGACCGGCTGTCCCGGGGTTCAAGCGCACGTCACCCGCGCCTAATCCTMGATCTCAGTGGAACGGACCACGTAACTACCGACCATCAGTTGAACCGTTGCGACGCGCGGGTCCCCGACATCACGAAGATCAACATAGAGCCGGACGTCATCGTCCCCAAAAAGACGACGAGTCCATAMCGACCCGTCATCCCGTACTATCTGTAATATAAAAGACCGCTCATCCTGGTAGCCACGCACCACCTCGATTTCCACCTTGCCGTCGATACTGCGCGCGGCGATTGCTGTGACCGGTCGCCGCGCTACCGATCCCGACTGCCAGGAAAGCGCGATCGCCCCRCAGAACACAGCGACGACAATCGCCAAGAACAGCGCGCTGGACGGTTTCGGCATCGGGATCATGACCAGCCTTGCCGGTCTCCACGGTGCACCAGCCCGGAGAAGAAGTGCCACCACTACGGCAAGAAAAATGTCGTAGCCCACTGCGTGGGTGGCTAACCCCAAAGCGGAGAGAGCGAGAGAGACGAACATCAGGATGCACACGACTGCCAGCGCCGCGCAGGTATGCACATAGAAGCCGGTTAGCTGAGGCCGGCGTTGTAAAACCAGCCAGCGGATCCCCTGATACACGAAGGCGATTAGCGAAGTTCCCACGAGCCCCTCGAGCACGAGGATCAAGACTCTCATCGGCCGGCCCGGACAGCCGAGGTCGAGTCTTCCCAGAGGCCCGAGACGTCATAGATACGGACGGCTCCGTTGTCGTAGATCCGCCGCGATCCAGGCGTGATATCGAAMTTGCCGAGTTCTGCATGGGTGAGACGCGTCCCCTTCGGGGCCTCACCATTCACCACGTAGTACGTCTCATGCGGCAACCCCTCGGCCAGCCGCTGATCGATCACATAATACCGTATCTGACCTCTCCGGAGCAGATCCCGCGCCTGGGCATGGAAGGACGGCGCGAAAAGGATCTGTCCGGTGTTCCCACCTCCAGGTACACCGATCACCAAATACTGATTTCCGGTGGCAGCCAAAAGCGCCCCTAGCTCCCGGTCCGCGGCAAAGTGGGCGCCGTCGGGAAGATTCCGGGCCGCCCACTGYGCCGCGGCGTTGGCGGAGCTATCGATGGAACGGCCGTCGGCAACGAYGAGGTAGGGGCCCGGTATGCGGTTCCAATCGAGTCCAGAGCCCATCAGGGTGCCCCCCATGAAGGCTATGGTGCCGAAAAGGGCCACCACCCACCGCAGCGGCCTCCGATGGTTCTCGATATACCAGCCAATCGAGTATGCGGTGATGATCGACAACCCGATGAAGATGAAGGTCGATAGACGTACGKATATCTCCGCCGCCTTCGGGGCGATCGTGGCCACCAGGGCGATCGGATACAGGAGTTGTAGCAATCGAAGCGACCGCAGCACCGCACCCGCACGTCCGTCCGCCGCAGGTCTCCTCCGGAATGGGCCCAACGGCATGAGTGTCGCCATCCAGATAAGCAGCGAGAGCACAATGAGAACAGTTTCCCAGCGCGGGTTCCTGGTGCCACTCGAATCTGTCGAAATTTTTCTCGTCTCACCGGTCCCGCTCGCGATTCCCGTCAACTGGAAAACGGCATCGTGAAAAACTGGACCGAGATATCGGTTGAGCAGCGGACCACTGACAATCGCCCAAGACGCGACCAGGACAAGGTCCGCCACTGTGATACCCAGGAATATGGTAGCGGTGCGGCGGTCCCGTCGGGTAAACGCGGYGACCGTCACCATTCCCAATATGGCGACGAACACCCAGCTCGTGRCATGGTGCGAGAAGGTGAGAGCCAGCGCCGCGCCCGCCGCCAAGACGGTTTCAGTGCGGCCCGCCGCCTCGTTCGTAACCAGCATGAGAAGCAGAACACCGAGAGCCACGGCTAGCGTCTGATACGAGTACTGCGCGTTGAAGAAGAAGAACTGCGGGCTACAGCTGTAGATACCGACAGCAATACCCGCGGCGTGGGCGGAACGAGTCACCTGCTCGGCGAGAAGGAACAGGCCGGCGATCAGCAGACCCCGAGAGAGCACGATGACAAGAAAGGCGGAGAGCTGTGGTGGCAGACGGGTGATCTGTGCCACCGCGTTGGTGACCACCTCGAGTCCAGGGAAGCGCGGGCTGACCGGCAAGCCAGAGTTAGCCGTGAAGAGACGACCCGTTTCCCGGATGTCATGCAAGGTCCGGATATGGAGCATCTCGTCAAAGCGGACGAACTGGTGGATCTGGAGTATCAGATACGCCAGCAGGAGGCCCATGCCCAACAACAAACAATCCGTTATTCTCGCCCGCCGAGATGTTGCCGGATCCAAGAGCCCCAGACCGGCCGGAACGAAGATCAGGAGCAGGCCAATCCAGTAGAGCAGGAGGCCCGTGCCACTCTCACCCTGGCGCCCGAGTACGTAGCTACCAGAGACGGCCAGCAGTCCCACCGCGGTGGCTGCCGCCACCGGTAGCGTCTCCCTACAGTACCTCTCGGAATCAGCGCGTAAAAGTAACCCGCCACGATCGCGGTAGTGCAGATCGGTCAACAAACTCGCACTCAGCCCAGCGGATACCACTCTCCGGGTCGCCTCCGGCCCCCGGCCTCGCCCGGTGCGTGCGGTACGAAGATTCCGGGGTATGAGAGTCGTCTCCTCCTCATGGAGGCGGTAGGCCGGCATTCCGCCGACCGAGGATGAGTCGAGTTTCTCGACTGGTGAGGCCTCGTTCCTCCGACGGTCAACGAAGCGATGCACGGACGACCTCGCGATAGACCTCCTCGATACGTGGCACCACCCGACTCGCGGTGAATTCTTTCGCACGCTCCTTCGCGGCAGTGCCCATGCRCGCCCGCCTAGTACCATCCGCCAAGAGATGCTCGATCGCGTCGTGGAGAGCCACCGGGTCGGCCGGGGGAACCAGGACTCCCTCCCRACCGCCAGTGATCATATCGGCGATGCCTCCCATCGGCGTGGAGATTACTGGTGTCMCGGACGCCATAGCCTCGAGGACAACGGTCGGACAGGGATCATGCCAGGTAGATGGYAGAACAGCGAAGCTGGCGTGAGCGAAGGCACGCATGATCTCAGCATGAGCTCGCGGCTCGCTCAGAATCACCCCGGGCGGAAAATAGCTCGGTGAATCTGCCGTCCGACGGCCGACAACGAGCAGCGGCGGACGATGATCCRGAAGCCTCTCGTAAGCCCCGAGTAGTGCCCCTATCCCTTTGTCCAGGCTCAGATCACCGACGAAAACCAGGTAGCCATCGGAGACGAGCCCGTCCGGCGGTCCGCCAGGCTCCGCGCCGATGAGCTCGTCGGGGATAAAGTTCGGGACGACCTCATAGGGAATCCGCCCACTGTCCAGCCGGTTGAGCCGGGCCACGGCGTTGCTCACCGCAAGGTATCGGTCGACGGCCCTGTCGCGCCGTCGTGTGCCACCGCGGTTAGCCGCGAAGGTCAAGGGCCCCACCACCCCGGAGTAGTGGTTTCTGGTGCATCGTATGCATCGTGACAGTGCTGGGCCGGAGCACACCAGCTCCCCCATAAACATCATCCGCTTAGTGGCACAGACATGGCTGTAGTCATGCAGGGTGACGACGATCGGGACGTCGAGGTACCTGCGCAGCGGCAGCGCACTGTTCACGATCCAGTTGTGCGCATGGATAACGTCGGGCTTCACCTCACGCACGATCCTGGCGATCGCCGCTGCTACTAGCGGATCTGGCACCGGCGGCGCATAGACTCGGTCGGTCGTGTAAAGCAATGGAAGACCTGCGGTTGTCGGCCGCACTAGACGCACGTCCAAGCCATCCCGCTTCTCGGCCRCCGCCCGAGGGCCAAAAGTTATCACCGTGACGTCGTGGCGTTCAGCCAGTTGCTTTCCGAGATTGAGGACATGACGTTCCTCCCCACCGACGATCGGCGGAAAGAACTGTGCCAGCAGAATTACTTTCACGATGATCGCGGTCCGGACCCCCGAGGCGGGACTCTTGACGGTTTGGGTGAAGTCATAAGAGGCGGTCTCGGTTCATGTCGTGGTAGGACCGCCTCATGGGTAGGGGAACTATCAGGCTTCTGATACATCGAAATTTGACCATCCGCCACACCGGCGGAACCGCTCCGCACGGCCCATACTCGGGAACAATCGTCCCGGCACAGGGACATCAGGCCGTTTCTTCGAAAGCGGGTAGGGCGCTCACCGTTTCGGCACCCCGCTGGATTGGAAGCGGATCGGTCCTAGGATAGATCGCCAATTCAGCCTTCTCGCTCGACGCGGAAGACTCGACGAAAATCGTGCGCAACACCCGGAAACCATCCGAGAATGCGTTCAGGTTACTGACCCCATGCAGGCGTGGATGTTCAAAACTCGGGACCTCCGCTATGCGAAGTCCAGCCCGCACGGCCCGCATGTTGATCAACGTCTCGATCTCGAATCCGTCCCCCCACTGCTTTTGGGGTCCGGCACCGCCTGTGTCCAAGTCGAAGATGGGGACGACCCGTCGCCAAAAAGCGTTGTAACCGTAGCAGAGGTCGGTGAAGTCCGAGCCAATGAGCATGTTGACCAGGAAGTTCAGGAGACGGTTCCCGAGGCGACGGAGACGAGTGATGTCGGCGCTTCCGCCGTTGGCGACGAAACGCGAGCCCTTGGCAAAGTCAGCACCCGCTTCGAGCGCATTAACGAACGCAGGAATCTCGCTCGGGTCGGCTGAGCCGTCGGCATCGAGCATGACAATGATGTCACCACTTGCCTGGGCGAACCCACRGGCCAGAGCGTTTCCCTTGCCACGGCGATTCTGGTGTGTCACGACTATATCCGGCCGAACACGACGAGCGACTTCGACGGTTCCGTCGGTCGAGTGGCCGTCAACCAGAATTATTTCAGCATCGCCCGGTAGTCGAGCGAGAACATGTGGTAGATTTTTTGCTTCGTTGAGAGTCGGGACGATGATACTGACAGTCGGCGAAATACGGCCTCGCATAAGAGGTCCCCCCGATTTCGATATACTACTGAATTTGGAGTCTTCTCACGCTTCTCGTGCACTAGCGACAGCAAAGCCTGACGGAAATCTGCGGCAATCAGGAATGGACGGAGCAGGTCGCTAGAAGAGACTGCGAGACAGGACTCGATCAGCGTCCGCTCAGCGAAGCAAAGACTCAACTACCACCCCCGCGACGGCTTGCCACTTCTTTACGAAAAAAATTAAGCTGAGCGCCTCACTTCGCCCCCGATCTCAAAGCGTGCCTCACCTCGCCAAGAAGCGCCGTCGCGTGCGGTAAGTGTACCAGGTAACCTTCTACAGGTTACCCCTATGGGCGTCGCCAACAGAGTGTGCACTGCAACACTATACGAAGACACACCGGATCACCGCTCCAACCCCCCTAGATCGCTACTCTCTGTAGGACTCAACTCCCGTTCACCCTCCCGCCGACACCGCGGCACCAGCATTCGAGACGGCCATCGGTGTCTTCATTTTGCTGCCACGACCCTCCACCGCAAGCAAGAAGTTGATGGGGGAGACGGCCAGAGATGGGCCCACGATCTGCTTCGCAGAGCATCCTTTGATGCATCTCCGCTCGGCCAGYGAGATAGAGCCGCCGAGCCAGGTGGGTCTCAGGCCAGGCGCAACAACGCGTCGTCGATCCGGTTAGAGTCCGACACGTCTCCCCGATCGACGGTGGGTCACACAGCTCCTCGCGCGCCCGACACCAATCGTCAGATCGCCCGGCATGCTGAGCTACCGGTCGTTGACGGGTTCCGGCTGGCAGGCTGCACGAGTCCTTGCCTGGGGCAGGACGGGACAAGCCAAAGTGATCATTTTCGGCAAACATCCCGGGACCCGCGGTCCCAAATACTCCCCGAAGGCCCCGGCCAACCGTCCCGGGAGGATCCCGTTCGGGATCCTCCCGGGAGAGAACCCGGACGACACCCAAGATCGCGAATCACGTCAGAGTACTGCCACTACGTGAGGAAGGCTCAGTACGCACCCTCGCGGCGCAGGACCGCGAACACGGTGCGCCAGAGGATGTAGAAGTCGAGGGGGAGCGACCAGTTCTGCACGTACCGCAGATCCAACCGCACCGACTCGTCCCATTCGAGGTCCGACCGGCCGCTGATCTGCCACAGGCCGGTCAGCCCCGGCTTCACCATCAGCCGGCGGTGCACGTCGTCCTC